>NZ_JBFBIL010000008.1:0-200902 GCF_040685575.1 Kitasatospora sp. NPDC088351
CCGGGCCCTCGGCATGCCCAACATCCGACGGCAGCCCCGCGACCTTCGACACAGGGATCACCCCAGATCAGCCGACGCGAACCGAAACACGGAGGCTAAGCGCGTCTGCAAGGTCGGCCCCTTCCTGAGGCTGGCGCCAAGGTGTCCCTTTCCGGCGCCTACCACCAGTCTCGCCGCCGGCTGGCTCCTGCGCGACAAGTGTTAACGAGTGGTAAGCGAGTGTTGCTACCGCTCACTGATGACGTATCAAGTGTTGTGCCCAGTGTTCTGGTTCTGCGCGGCTTTCGCCGACATTGTTGGTGGCCGCAGCGGATCAGGCCGGGGCGGACCACGGACGCTTCTGAACGGCCAGGAGCGAGACGTGATCGCCAGGTGGGCGACCGGACTTCACCCTCTGCTGCCCCACACGCACGGCCCGGAGGCTGTCATGCAATGCGCAATGAAATTCGCAACACCCACAAGGACGAAAGCTGTTGGCGACATTCGCAACAGACTGCTCCATGGAATCACCGTCTTGGCGGGCATCGTGTTGGGCGACGGGCTCCTTCTGGTTCGTTCCTACGCCGAGAGCTTCGGGTGGACCGACAGGACGAACGGGAATGGGGAGGTGGCAGGCCGGGACGTGTGGTTCGAAGTCGCAGTCGCCTCGCTCTCCCCGGCGTTCTCCGGCCATGCCACCGCCGGGGCGGAAATGCAACCGGCGGGCCTGACCGAACGGGACCGCCAGATGTCCCTCTCCGGGCCTCTCGCCGCTATACAGGCTGTCTCCCGTATACGGCTGGTTCGCCCCGTTGTTGCAGGCGACATCATCAGGTTCCGCGACCGGCCGGGCGCCGTGACCGCCCGGGCCGCGTGAACCGGTCCTCCTCGGCCGCAGCTTCCCGGCTGCCACCGCAGCCTCACTGAACCTCCGGCCGGCCGCCGCTGTCCTCCTCGTGCTCCGCCCCAGCGTCTTCGGCGTCATCCGGAGGCCATTCATGGTCATGTAGCCCAGAGACCGACCCGCCGCGGTGCGTTTACCGCGGCACCTACGAAGAGGAGTTGCCATGTCCACCTTGCCGAAGACCGCTGAGACCGACGAGCAGTTGCGCTCGGCCATGGTCGACGCCCTGCGTGCCGACGGAACGATCCGCACGGACCGCGTGGCCGATGCCCTTCTGGTTGTACCCCGGCACGTCTTCGCGCCCGAGGTGTCGCTGACCGAGGCGTACGAGCCGGTGCGCGCGCTGGTGACGAAGCGCGACGGGCACGGTCTCGCGGTGAGTTCGGTCTCGGCCGCGCAGATTCAGGCCCTGATGCTGGAACAGGCCGACGTACAGCCGGGGATGCGGGTGGAGGAGATCGGATCCGGCGGGTACAACGCGGCGCTGCTCGCCGAACTCGTCGGTCCGGAGGGTGAGGTGACGACGGTCGACATCGACCCGTTCGTCACGGACCGCGCGGCCAGGTTCCTCTATGAGGCCGGCTACAGCCGGGTGAAGGTGGTGCTCGCCGACGGCTCCGAGCCGGTGGACGGAGGGCCGTTCGACCGGGTCGTCGTCACGGTCGGCGCGTGGGACCTGCCTCCCGCCTGGACCGACGGCCTCGCCGAGGGCGGGACCATCACCGTGCCGCTGCGGATGCGCGGCCTGACCCGCTCGATCAGCTTCCGCCGCGACGGCGACCGTCTGGTCAGCGTCAGCGCGGAGGTGTGCGGCTTCGTCAGGATGCAGGGCACCGGCGCACACGACGAGCACCTGGTGCTGCCGCGCGGCACCAAGGAGGTCGGGCTGCGCTTCGACGAGCTCGACCGGCCCGACACCAGCCGTCTCGCGGGCGTACTGGAGACGCCCCGGGCAGAGCGTTGGACGCAGGTGACGGTCGGCAACCAGGAGCCCTTCGACTCGCTGTACCTGTGGCTGGCCTGCTCCCTGCCCGGCTTCGGCCTGATCTCCGTCGACCCCGAGTCGGACACCAGGACAGTCGCCCCGGCGAACAGGATGGCCTGCCCGCTTGTGGTGGACGGTGACAGCCTCGCCTACCTGGCGCTCCGCAAGATCAGCAACGGCCCGGCGACGTTCGAGTTCGGTGCACATGGCTTCGGCCCCGACAGGGGTCGCCTGGCGGATCTCATCGCCGAGCAGGTCGGGGTCTGGACCCGCGAGCACCGCACCGGCTCCGGACCGACCTTCACCGCTCACCCGGCCGGCACCCCCGACGACCAGCTCCCGGACGGGCCGGTCATCGACAAGCGACACGTTCGGCTCACGATCTCCTGGCCGTGACCTGCGGCCGGGCAACCAAGCACCACCGACGAAACAGGAGGATCCACCATGACCCGCACCCTTGAGAACGCGCCCACGCTGGACGGCGACTTCGACCTGGACCTGCGCATCGTGGAGGGAGCCGACCCGGTCGCCGCCCTGCTGCGCTCCACCGACGACAACTGCGGCAGTACCTGCTCGGGCTCGGCCTGCGCCAGTGGCGGCGGCAACGTCTGACCCTTCCCCTCCCGTGTGGCCAGAGGCCCGGCGTGCGGCCGCCGTGAGAGCCGCCGCACCCGGGCCTCGCCCTTCCCGGATTCCGGAGGTGAACCACCTTGTACCGCGTTGTGGGACCGGCCCTGATTCGCGCTTCGGCATGCCCCGCCGACTCCGCGCCGCGATGGCCCGATCTCGCCGACAGCACCCCTGTCGGCACAGCGGCCTGGCGATCCTGGCTGCGTACCGCCTGGTCCGACCAGCAGTTGGCGTCCGCGATCGAGGTGGCGGCAGGAGCGCAGCTGACCGGCCGGGTGCGCGCGGCGATCGCGGGTGGCCCGATCGGCACCGCGCGGCTGCGCCGGTTGACGGCCACGGTGATGCACTACGCGCTCCGGAGTGAGGGCAGAGCGACACCGTTCGGCCTGTTCGCCGGGGTGGCGGCCTGCCCGATCGGGAGTCGGACGGTGGCCCCGCTGTGGGATGCGGGCCGTGCGGTGGCCCGGGTCGACGCGCGGTGGCTGGCCCGTATCACTGGTCGGCTGGAAACGCTGGTGGCCGACCGGCTGTCGGTGGTGGCCAACGACCTGCGCGTGCTGCGCGGAGAGCGGATCGTGCTGCCGGTTCAGCAGAACCCGACGGGCCAAGCGCCGGTCGAGGTGTCGGTGCGCGCCACCCGGGCTGTTCTGGCGGCCCTGGAAGGCGCCACCGGACCTGTATCCCTTGGTGTGCTCGCCGGCCGCCTCGCGGAGCAGTTCCCCAACGCGCACCCTGGGCAGGTTCGGCTGATGCTGGGTGAACTGGTCCGGCAGCAGCTGCTGCTGAGCGGCTTACGGCCACCGATGACCACCACCGACCCGCTCGGGCACCTGCTCACAACCCTGGAGCAGGCAGGAGCGGACGACATCCCCGAGGCCGCCCGGATCACCGCCGAACTCCGACGGCTTCACACCGGGCTGGAGCGGCACAACCTGCTCGACAGCCCCGAGGAGCAGCGGACGGCACGGGCGGCGATCACGGCCGCGATGGAAGGCGGTGCCGAGGGCGGCCAGCCGCTGATGGTCGACCTGCGGCTGGCCGCAGGGCCGGCGGTGCTGCCCGAGCGGGTGGCCCGGGAGGCCGAGCGCGCCGCCGAGCTGCTGACCCGGCTCAGCCCCCATCCCGACGGCCATCCCGTCTGGCTGGACTACCATGCCCGCTTCATCGAGCGCTACGGACCCGGAGCGGTAGTGCCAGTGGCCGATCTGGTGAATCCCGACACCGGACTCGGCTTTCCGGCCCGCTACCGAGACTCAGTGCTGCCCGAGGCAGCGGCCAGGCTCGGGCGCCGCGATGCCCGGCTGCTCGCACTCGCACAGAAAGCCGCCATCGAAGGCGGCAACGAACTCGCCCTGGATGACAGCTTGGTGGAGCACTTGGCCTCCGCGTCGGGTCCGGCCGCGGTGCAGCCGCACGCGGAGCTCACCGTTCACCTTGCCGCCGGCGACGCCGAGTCGCTGGACGCAGGCGCGTTCACCGTGACGGTGGTGGCCGCGCCGCGCGCCGCCGGGACCACCACAGGCCGCTTCCTGCATCTGCTGGATGACACCGACCGGGGCGCCTTCGAGAAGGCGATCTGCGGAGCGCCGACGCTCCGCACGGACGCGGAGCCGGTACAGGTGTCCGTGCCGCCGCTGTTCGCCCGCGTCGAGAACGTCGCCCGGACGCCGGCGCTGCTGCCGGTGCTGCCGCTCGGCGAGCACCCCGGCCCCGGCCCCGGCGCCGGGCGGCTGCGGCTGGATGCGCTGGGGGTGTGCGCGGACGAGCAGCGGATGTGGCTGGTCTCTCTCACCGACCGCCGTCCGATCGAGCCGCGCGTGCTGAACGCGATCGAGTTCCGTGCGCACACCCAGCCCCTCGCCCGGTTCCTGTGCGAGATCACCAACGCCTTCACCCCCGTGTTCACCGGCTTCGACTGGGGAGCCGCCGGGAAGCTGCCGTTCCTGCCCCGGCTGCGTCACGGCCGTGTCGTGCTGTCCCCGGCGCGCTGGAACCTTCCCGCTGCTGACCTGCCACCCGAAGGTGTGCCGTGGGCCGACTGGGAGAGAGCCGCCCGCGCCTGGCTGGCGCTCTACCGGGCGCCGGCCAGGGTGCAGTTGACCCAGCAGGACCTGAAGCTGCCGCTCGACCTGGGCCTGGCCGAGCACCTGGTCCTGCTGCGCGACCACCTCAACAAGCAGACCTCGGCCACCCTCATCGAGGCTCCGGCCCCCGGGATGAACGACTGGTGCGGGGGCCGGGCGCACGAGATCACCGTCCAGCTCCACTCCACCCGGGCACCCCTGCCGCTCACCCGGCGGCGGGCCGTGCACGTCACCGGACATGAGGACGGGCACCTGCCCGGGGCGTCCCGGTGGCTGTACGCCCGTCTGTACGGCAATCCCCGCAGGGCCGATGAGATCCTGGCCCGGGTGCCCGCCCTGCTGGACCGCTGGGTGAACGATCCCGCGTGGTGGTTCCTGCGCCACACCGACCCTGAACCGCACCTGCGGCTGCGCATCGGGCTGCCGGAGGCGGCGGCGTTCACCCTGGCCGGGGAGCGGATCGGAGTGTGGGCGGCCGAACTTCGCGCGGCCGGACTGCTGACCCGGCTCCAGCTGGACACCTACCAGCCGGAGACCGGTCGCTACGGCCGGGGCGCGGCGATGCGCCAGGCGGAGGAGGTGTTCGCCGCCGACTCCCGGGCCGTTCTTGCCCAACTCGCTTACCTCGAACAGGTGAAGGCCGACCGGATGGCGGTGACGGCGGCGAGCATGGCCGCCATCGCCACCGGGTTGCTCGGGACCGACACCGGACTGCGGTGGCTGCTGGAGCACGTACCCCGCCACACCGGTCAGGCCCTGCCCCGCGCCGTGTGCCGCCAGACGCTGGCCCTTGCCGAGCACCCGGGCAGTTGGCCCGCGCCGGAGAGTACCGCCCGGGGCCGGGCGTTGACCCGGGCCTGGCGGGCACGCGCCGAAGCCCTCGCCGAGTACCGCCACCTTCTCGACCAGCACCTGGAGTTGGAGCCGAGCGAGGTAGTCGGGGCGCTGCTGCACCTGCACCATGCGAGATCGATCGGCATCGACCCCGACCACGAGCGCACCTGCCACCGGCTTGCCCGCGCCGCAGCCCTGACCCACACCGCCCGCACTCCGAAGAGGGCCCGATGATCACCATTACCGGCCGCGGCGCACTCGCGGCGCTCACCGAACCGCTCATCGCCCCGCCCGACAGTGCCTCCGCGAAATGGGGGCAGTCCCTGGCCAAGGGCGCCCCGGGCATCACGCTGTTGCACATCACCCGCGCCACCACCGGCGCCGGCGACTGGGAGACGGTGCACGCCTGGATCGCGGCATGCCTGCGTCAACCGGTGCTCTCCACCCCCGGGACCGGCCTGTTCTTCGGTGCCCCGGCACTCGCCCACGTCCTGCGCGCAGCCGCCGGCGGCGGTCCCCGCAGCTACGAGCGGCAGATCACCGCGCTGGAGGCCACCGTCGACCGGATGACCGAACAGCGGCTGGCCGCCGCCCACCAGCGCATCACCCGGCGGGACCGGCCGATCTTCGCCGAGTACGACCTCGTCTACGGAATGACCGGCCTCGGTGTGAACCTGCGCTCCCGCGGAGACAGCCACCTGCTGCGAGACGTGCTGACCTATCTGGTCCGCCTCGCCGAACCCCTGCGCGACCTGCCGGGCTGGTGGACCGACATCGCGCCCTCCGGCGATCCCTCACCGCACTATCCCGGCGGCCACGGCAACCTCGGCCTTGCCCACGGCATCACCGGCCCGCTCGCCCTGCTCGCCCTGACCTGGGCCGACGGCATCCGGGTACCCGGCCACCGGGAGGCGATCGACCGGATCACCCACTGGCTGGACACCTGGCGGCAGGACACCGGCACCGGACCGTGGTGGCCCGAGGCCGTCACGCCCGACGAGGACCGGACCGGCCGAACCCGCCAGAAGGGCCCGCTCCGCCCGTCCTGGTGCTACGGCACCCCCGGTATCGCCCACGCCCAGCACCTGGCCGCACTCGCCACCGGAGACCAGCACCGTCAAGAGCTCGCCGAGCACGCCCTGCTGGCCTGCCTGACCGATCCGCAGCAGCTGGCCCGGCTCACCGACAACACGTTGTGCCACGGCACCGCCGGGACGCGGCTCCTGGCCCGCCGCCTGGCCGCCCGCACTGCCGACGTCACCACCGCTGCCAGGCTTCGCACGGCCACCGACGCGATGACCACGTTCGCCGCCTCCCCGACCGAGGCGGGCCTGCTCGAAGGAGCGGCCGGTACCGCACTCGCTCTCCACACCCTCACCCTCGACCAGCCTGCCACCACGGGGTGGGACAGCTGCCTGCTGCTCACCTGACCCGGACGGAGTCCGCCGTGACCGACACCGCCAAGCCCCCGTGGCTCCACTACCACCTGCACCTGACCGACATCGGTGCTGCCGAAAAGTCCGCCGCACAGTACCTCGGGCCCGCCCTGACAGCATTGGAGAACGAGGGCGTCGTCACGTCCTGGCACTTCCTGCGCAAAGGCGACCGATGGCGGCTGCGCTACCAGCCGCCCACCCCTGAGCGAGCCGACGCCGCCGCTGCTGCCGTGGACGCGGTACTGGAGAACTGCCGCACCAGCAACGTGATCACCGGCTGGACCTCGGTGATCTACGAGCCCGAGACGCTTGCCTTCGGCGGGCAGGAAGCGATGGAGGTCACGCACCGGCTGTTCCACCTCGACAGTCACCGCACCCTTTCCTATCTGCGGGCCGTTCACAGTGCCCAACAGGTGGACCATCGCCGCGAGTTGTCCGTGCTTCTCGGGATCGCGATGATGCGCGGCGCAGGCCTGGACTGGTACGAGATCGGCGACACGTGGGCCACGGTCGCGGAGAACCGCCCCTCCGCCCCGGGCGTCGACCCCGGGCGCCGACTCCGCAACAGCGTCGGCGCCCTGCTCCGGGCCGACACCGGTCCCACGTCCACGCTCCTCACGGTGGGACAGCTTTCCTTCGCCGCGCCGTGGTTCGCCGCCTTCACCGAATGCGGCCGGGAGCTGCGGGTGCTCGCCGACAACGGCCGGCTCCGGCGCGGGCTGCGGGCTGTCCTCGCCCATCATCAGCTGTTCCACGCCAACCGGCTCGGCATCACCCACCAGCACCAGGCACTGCTGGCCACGGCCGCCGCTACCACCGTCCTCGGACTCACCCCAGAGGCCTCATGACAGCCGTTCCGCCGCCCGGCCCGCTCGCCGACGCGCTCCGCTACTTCCCCCTTGTCCCCCGCACTCGACTCCACCGAGCGGGTCATCCACGACCTTGCCGGCGCATAGCGACAGCGAGGCGTCGGGGAGCCTGATGCTCCCCGACGGCCCGGCGCCGACCCGGGGTACGGCCAACGCGACGCGATGTCCTGGACCACCGTGCTGCGCCTACCCGTGCGGGCCGGCCCCGGTCATCTGACTCGGCTGGCCCGGCAGGTGCGGGAGCAGAAGCTCGGGGCGTACCGGCAGCGTCCTGATCCGGACGCCGGTGGCGTGGTGGACGGCGTTCGCCACGGCGGCGGCGGTGCCGACGATTCCGATCTCGCCGATTCCCTTGGATCCCATGGGGTTCAGCCGGGTGTCCCGTTCCTCGACCCAGTACGCCTCGACCACGGGCACGTCGGCGTTGACGGCCACATGGTACGAGGCGAGGTCGCGTTCCGCGTGGTCGCCGAACTCCGGGTCCATGGTGCTGTGTTCGAGCAGGGCCATCGAGATCCCCATGATCATTCCGCCGGTGAGCTGCGAGCGGGCGGTGCGCTCGTTGAGGATCCGGCCGGCCGCGAACACCCCGAGCAGCCGGCGCACCCGCACCTCCCCGGTGTCCGCGTCCACCGCCACCTGTGCGAACTGCGCGCCGAACGCGTGCCGTGCGAACTCGCTGCCGGCCCGGACGGCTTCGGTGGTGTCCGCCCGGAACCGCACGCCCCCGGCGGGCAGCGGCCCCGGGCCCCGGGCGGCCAGCGCGCGGCGCAGTCCGGCGCACGCCTCGTGGACGGCCCATCCCCAGGAGGAGGTGCCCGAGGAGCCGCCCGCCACGGAGGCTCGCGGCAGGTCGCTGCGCCCGATGTCGACGGACACCCGTGCGACGGGGGCGTCGAGGGCCTCGGCGGCGATCTGGGCGAGGACGGTGCGGGCGCCGGTGCCGATGTCGGTGGCGTTGGTGCGCAGCAGGTAGCCGCCGTCGGGGAGGGCGACGGCCTCGGCGGTGGAGGGGAAGACCAGGACGGGGAAGGTCGAGGCGGCGACTCCGGTGCCGAGGAGCCATCGTCCGTCCTGGCGGGGGCCGTGGGCGCGCAGGCGCGGCCAGTCGAAGCGGCGGGCGCCTTCGCGCAGGCATTCGACCAGGTGGCGGCTGCTGAAGGGGCGGTCGCTGTCGGGTTCGAGGGCGGGTTCGTTGCGGATGCGCAGGTCGACCGGGTCCGTGCCGCAGGCCTCGGCGAGTTCGTCGATGGCGCTTTCCAGGGCGAACATGCCCGGTGCTTCGCCGGGTGCGCGCATCCAGGAGGGGGTCGGGACGTCCTGGCGTACGACCCGGTGGGTGGTGCGGCTGTGCGGGGAGGTGTACATGATGCGGGCGGGGACGGCGGCCTGTTCGACGAACTCCTGGACTGTGGAGGAGCGGGTGGTCACTTCGTGGGCGAGGGCGGTGAGTTCGCCGTGGTCGGTGGCGCCGAGGCGGATCCGGTGCAGGGTGGGTGCGCGGTGTCCGGTGAGGGCGGTGAGGTGGGCGCGGGGCAGTGCGAGGCGGACCGGCCGGCCGGTGTGGCGGGCGGCCATGGCGGCCAGGACCACGTGCGGGCGGGTGGTGCCTTTGCTGCCGAAGCCGCCGCCGACGTGTTCGCTGGTCACCAGGACGTCCGCGGGGGTGAGGCCGAAGAGTGCGGCGAGCGTCTCCTGGACGGTGGTGGTGCCCTGGCTGGAGTCGTGGACGGTCAGCCGTCCGTCCGTCCAGTGGGCGGTGGCGGTGTGCGGTTCCATCGGGTGGTTGTGCAGGGGGCCGACGCGGTAGGTGCGGTCGATCCGTACGGGTGCCTGCCGGTAGGCGGTGTCGAAGTCGCCGCGTTCGCGGACGGCGGGGTCGCCGCCGTTGGCGGTCTCGGGGGTGTAGAGGCCCGGGTGGTCCTCGGTCAGGACGACGTCGTGCGGTTCGGCGGTGTAGGTGATCTCGATGGCGGCGGCGCCGGCGCGGGCGTCCTGCGGGGTCTCGGCGACGACCAGGGCGGCGACCTGGCCGCGGTGCGCGATCCGCGGGGACTGGAGGACGAGCAGGGTGGGGTCGCCGTCTTCGGGGAGGGCGAGTGCGGGGGCGTTGTGGTGGGTGAGGACGGCGAGGACGCCGGGTGTCGCGAGCGCGGCCTCGGTGCGGAGGGCGGTGATGTCGCCGCGGGCGACGGTGGCCGGTACCGGCCAGGCGTGTGCCAGTGCCCGGGGGTGGTGGTCGCCGGCGTAGCGGGCGGTGCCGGTGACCTTCTCCCAGGCCTCCAGGCGGGTGGCGGCGGTGCTCATCGGTCCTCCTGTTCCCGGGCGAGGCGGGTCAGTTCGCGTACGGCGAGGCGCCGGGCCAGCGGTACTTTGAACGCGTTGTCGGGCAGCGGGCGGGCGGGGGCGAGTTCGGCGTCCACGGCCTGGGCGAACTCGGCGGCGGTGGCGGGCCGGCCGCGGAGCGCGGCCTCGGCGGTCAGGGCCCGCCACGGTTTGGGGGCCAGGCCGCCGAAGGCGAGCCGGACCGTTTCGACCCGTCCGTCGCGCAGTGCCAGCAGGACGGCGAGCGAGGTGGTCGCGAAGGCGAAGGAGGCGCGGTCGCGGACCTTGCGGTAGGCCGAGCGGGCGCCGGCGGGCGGTGGCGGCAGTTCGACGGCGGTGATCAGTTCGGCGGGTGCCAGTTCGGTGTCGCGTTCGGGGGTGTCGCCGGGCAGGCGGTGGAGGGCGGTGAGCGGCAGTGTGCGGTCGCCGTCCGGGCCGGTGAGGTGGACGACGGCGTCCAGCAGGGCGAGGGCCACCGCGAGGTCGGAGGGGTGGGTGGCCACGCAGTGCTCGGAGGTGCCCAGGACCGCGAGGTCCCGGTGGACGCCGGTGCGGGCGGGGCAGCCGGAGCCCGGCCGCCGTTTGTTGCAGGGTTTGGTGATGTCCTGGAAGTAGAGGCAGCGGGTGCGCTGGAGCAGGTTGCCTCCGGTGGTGGCCATGTTGCGCAGCTGGCCGCTGGCGCCGGCGAGCAGGGCCTGGGCGAGCGCCGGGTAGCGGTCGCGGACCAGGGGGTGGGCGGCGAGGTCGGTGTTGCGGACGGTCGCGCCGATCCGCAGGCCGCCCCGGGGTGTCTCCTCGGTCCGGTCGAGCGGGAGGCGGGCGATGTCCACCAGGCGGGCGGGCCGTTCGACGCCGAGTTTCATCAGGTCGACGAGGTTGGTGCCGCCGGCCAGGGCCCGGGTGCCCGGGTCGGCGGCCAGCAGCGCGACGGCGGAGGCCACGTCCGTCGCCCTGGTGTAGCCGAGGGGCCTCATGCGTGGGCCTGCGGGGCGGTCCGGGCGGCCAGTACGCGCTGTACGGCGCGGATGATTCCGGGGTAGGCGCCGCAGCGGCAGATGTTGCCGCTGAGCAGGTCGCGGATCGTCGCCTCGTCGGCCGGGTCGGCCCCGGCGGTGGTCTCCGCCTGCAGGCCGGCGGCCGAGCAGAGCTGGCCGGGGGTGCAGAAGCCGCACTGGAGGGCGTCCTCCTCGACGAACGCCCGTTGCAGGGGGTGTGGCCCGTCGGGGCCGGCCAGGCCTTCGACGGTGGTGACGGCGGCGCCGTCCTGTGCGACGGCCAGCAGCAGGCAGCTGTTGACCCGGCGTTCTTCGAGCAGCACGGTGCAGGCGCCGCACTGGCCGTGGTCGCAGCCCTTCTTGGCGCCGGTGAGGCCGAGTTGTTCACGCAGCACGTCCAGCAGGGTGGAGCGGTGGTCCACGGTCGGGGTGTGCGTGCGGCCGTTGACCGTCAGGGTGATGGCGCTGCTGGTCGGCGCGGTGTCGGTGGCGTTCATGCGCCCAGGCATTCCACCCGTGGGCGGGGCGGACGCCCGTGGGCCGGCAGGACCACCGGTTCGCCGCAGCCGCCCGGTTTGCCGGTCTTCGTGGGCGTGTGGTCCGGATCCCGTTAGGTAATGCGCGGCGTGTGCCGTACTGTCGTGGTTACCGACGCGGGGTGGAGCAGCTCGGTAGCTCGCTGGGCTCATAACCCAGAGGTCGCAGGTTCAAATCCTGTCCCCGCTACGAAACGACGGGCCCGGCGCACACAGTGTGCCGGGCCCGTCGCTGTTCGTCCGTGCGAGCGCTCCGCGGGGGCCGGTGGTCCGTCATCGGGTGCCCGGCCCCCGGTGGGGAGGTGTCAGCCGCGCCAGGTCGGGGAGGCCGTCAGGGTGACCAGTTGGTCCATGGTCAGCACCTCGCGTCCGGGCAGCGGCGGGACGTCCGGCCAGACGCCGGGGGCGGTCTGAACGGCGCTCACCCGGGTGCCGTCCGGGTGGAGGGCCTCGACGGCCCAGGAGAGCACCGGGCCGTTCTCGTCCGAGTCCGCCCGTACCTCGCGGCGGACCACCGAGGTCCCGTCAGCGGTGCGGACGCGGGAGTTCGGATCGACGCTCGACTCGAAGGCCTCCCGGGTGATGACGGCGCCGCGCTGCGCGGTGAGTCCGAGGTGGGCCTGGCGGTCCCGGCCGGCCAGCGTCAGATCCGACTGGCCGTCGCCGAACCGGCCTTCGGGGACGGTGGCCGTCACGCCTTGGGGCAGCAGGGCGACGGCGGTCTCGGCGATCCTGGCCGCCGGGAGGCCGGAGAAGGCGGTCTTGGGGTACTTCGGGGCGACCAGTGCGCCGAACACCGGGTCCCAGTCGCCGCTGGTGACGATCGCGACCATCTGCGGCACGGTGATGGAGATGTCCGTCGCGGTGGCCGTCTGTCCGGGAGCGCCGGCGACGGCGTCCAGGCGGATGCGGCGTCCGTCCGGTCCGGTGGCGAGGACGGTCCGGGTGCGGTCCGCCGACCCCGGCCGCCCGGTGGCCGACTGCACCAGGACGATCGTCCCGTCGGGGCGGACCGTGCGCTCGCACTCGCCCGGCTGGTCCCCCGTCATGCACTCGGTGCCCTCGGTGCTCGCGTCGACCGGCAGGGCCACCCGTTCGGTGGTCAGGCTGAGCCGGGTGGGGCCGTGGCCGTCGTCGAACACGAAGACCACCTGGGGGCCGGCTTGTGGCGGCTGGACCTCCCCCAGGCCCGCGCCGTGGGCGTCGGACACCGTCCCGGGCGGCAGCAGCGTGCGGACGGTCCGTTCCATGAAGGCGCCGGTGATCGGCTGCTCGCCGGCCGGAGCGACGCCGCCGCCACCACCGCCCGGGAGCACGGCGGCGGCGGTCAGTGCGAGCAGGACCATCCCCGTGGACACGGCCAGCACGGCGGCGCGCCGGCGCCGGCGGATCACCCGGCCACGGGCGGCGGCACCGGCGGCGAACGCGGCCAGGTGCGGCCGAGGGGCCAGCTCGGCCGCCCCGCGCAGGGCGTTGGCGAGATCGTCCTCGTACGGCATGGTGCGGCTCTCCTCGGGCTGGGGTCCGGACGGGTTCGGCGTCACTTCGTGGCCAGTTCTGCGAGTTCGGTGCCGAGTACGGAGCGCAGCCGCTCCAGTGCCCGTCCGCTGCGGGTGCGGACCGCGCCCGCCCGCAGTTTCAGGGCCGCCGCCGTCTCCTCCACGCTGCGGTCCTCCCAGAACCGGAGCACCAGCACCGCCCGGTCCTGGGGCGGGAGTTGGGCGAGCGCGCGGAGCAGCGTCAGCCGCAGGAGCGGGTCGGCGTCGCTGACCGGCGTCTCGGAGAACGTGTCGGTGACGTGCTCGCCGCTGCTCCGGCGCCGCTTGTGCGTGAGGAAGGTGTTGACCAGGGTGGTCTGCGCGTAGCCGGCCGGGTTCGCCAGCCGCGAGACGGTGCGCCACCTGGCGAACATCCGGCCCAGCGTCTCCTGGGCCAGGTCCTCCGCCAGATGGGCGTCGCCGCCGGTGAGCAGGAACGCCGTTCTCACCAGGTGTGGACCGCGCCCGGCGGCGAACTCCAGGAAGTCCGCCGGCCGGTCGGGGGCCGGGTCGTGCTCCGTCGTGTGCCTCATGCCCTTCCAACGCGGTGGCGGTGCGATCGCGTCACAGCCCGCCCATGGACGGCGGGATGACCGCGGTGCGGGCGGGCTCAGCCGAGGACGACGGGTTCGCCGCTCAGCACGACGCCCGCCCGGCGCAGTTCGGTGATCGCGCGGTCGGTGCTGTCGGCGGCGATCCCGGCCGTGTAGTCGAGCAGGACGTGGACGGCGAAGCCGGCCCGTACGCCGTCCAGCGCGGTGGCCTTCACACAGTTGTCGGTGGCGATGCCGACGACGTCGACCTTGCCGACGCCCCGCGCGCGCAGCCAGTCCGCCAGGGACGTGCCGTCTTCGGCCGCGCCCTCGAAGCCGCTCTTGGAGGCGGAGTGCGCCCCCTTGTAGAAGACCTCGTCGACGGCCTCGGGGACGACGGGCGCGAAGTCCGGGTGGAAGGCGCTTCCCTCGCTGCCGGCCACGCAGTGCGCGGGGAAGGAGTTCTGGAAGTCCGGGTGGTCGGAGAAGTGGTTGCCCGGGTCGATGTGGTGGTCGCGGGTCGCGACGACGTGCGCGTACCGGTGGCCGGCCGAGCGCCGGACCAGGCGGGCGATGGCGGCGGCCCGGTCCGCGCCTCCCCCGACCGGGACGCTTCCCCCCTCGCAGAAGTCCTTCTGCACATCGACGACGATCAGTGCGCGGCTCACGGTAGGGCCTTTCTTTCGTGGGAACCCTTCGCCCCATCCGTGCCCCCGCCGCCGCGGGCGGGCGCACGACGGCCCGCTCATTCACCCGGCCGACCGCTCCGGTGCGGGGCGGCCGGGGCGGGTGCGACGATGGAGGCGACGGCGCCCGTCGATCCGACCCGTCCGCACCCGGCCCTCCGCATCCGGCCGCCCGCCTGCCGCGCCCGCGCGGGCGCGGCGTTCACGGCCGCGGCGGGAGGAGGAGGCCATGACAGCTCTCCCGTGCCCGCCCCGGGCCCAGGGGGCGCCGTGCCTGCGGGTGGCGGTGGTCGGCTCGGGTCCGGCCGGCCTCTACACGGCCGAGGCGCTGGTCCAGCAGGCCGCGTACGTCGCGGTGGACGTGCTGGAGCGGCTGCCCACCCCCTACGGGCTGGTGCGCTACGGCGTCGCCCCCGACCACCCGTCGATCAGGTCGATCGCGGACTACCTGCGGCGGGTGCTCGAACACCCGCGGGTGCGGTTCCTCGGCGGCCTGCGCCTGGGCGGGGAGGTGACCCGCGAGATGCTGCTCTCCTGCTACGACGCGGTGGTGTACGCGACCGGCGCGGCCCGGGACCGGACGCTGGGGGTGCCCGGCGAGGACCTGCCGGGCAGTGCCGCGGCCGCCGACTTCGTCCGCTGGTACTGCGGGCATCCGGACGTCGACCCGGCGATGTTCGGCCTCGGCGCCCGGGCGGTCGCGGTGATCGGGGCCGGCAACGTGGCCCTGGACGTGGCGCGGGTGCTGGCCCGCCCGGCCGCCGACTTCGGCGCCACCGACGTGCCGGAGCCGGTGCTCGCGGCCCTGGCGGCCAGCCGGGTCGAGGAGGTGCACGTCATCAGCCGCCGCGGGCCCGCCCAGGCCCGCTTCACCACCAGGGAGCTGCGCGAGCTCGGCGAGCTGCCGGGCGTCGACGTCACCGTCGAGGCGGCGCGCGGCGAACTCGACGGGGACGCCCCGGCCGGGGACGCCGGCGGCCCCGCGGCGCCGGACCGCCGGGTGCGGGGCAACCTGGCCGTGCTCGCGGACTGGGCCGGCCGGGAGCGGCGGGGCGGGCCCCGGCGGGTGTCGGTGCGGTTCTGGCGCCGGCCGGTGGAGATCCTCGGCACCGGCCGGGTGAGCGCGCTGCGCCTGGAGCGGACCGTGCCGGCGGAGCCGGGCCGGGCCGTCGGTACCGGCGTGTACGAGGTGCTCCCCGTGCAGCTGGTCCTGCGTTCGGTCGGCTACCGGTCCGTCCCGCTGGCCGGGGTGCCCTTCGACGCGCGGCGCGCCGTGGTGCCCAACGCCGAGGGGCGGGTGCTGGACGCCGACGGCCGGCCGCGGCCGGGCGAGTACGTCGTCGGCTGGCTCAAGCGCGGGCCCTTTGGGGTGATCGGGACCAACAGGGCCGACGCCGCGCAGACGGTCCGCGCCCTGCTCGCCGACCGGGCCCCGGGCGCGGTGCCGGCGCACCGGCCGGATCCGGCCGCGCCGCCGCTGGCCGACCAGCTGGCCGCCCGCGGCGTGCGTCCGGTGACCTACGCCGAGTGGCTCGGCATCGACGAGAGCGAGCACCGGAGCGCGGCCGCCCTCGGCCGGGGCGACCGGGTGAAGCTGAGCGGCTGGGAGGCCCTGAACACCGCGAGCGGCCACCGGCCGGGCGCCGCGCGGTGACCGTGGCCCGCCCGGGGGCCGCCGGATACCGTCGTGCGCCATGGACGACACACGACGGCCCCTCGGCCGGCCGGCTGGCCGGCCCGACGGGTCCGGCCGCGGGAGCCGGGGCCCGCGGCCGGGTCTGGTACGCCGCCTACGGCTCGAACATGCACGCCGGCCGGCTGGCCTGCTACCTGCGCGGCGGCCGGCCCGCGGGCGGCGCCCGGACGTATCCCGGGTGCCGGGACACCCGGCCGCCCGAACGGACGGCTCCGGTGCTGCTGCCCGGGCTGCTGTACTTCGCCCTGGAGTCGCTCGTGTGGACCGGCGGGATGGCCTTCTACGACCCCGACGGGCCCGGCCGGATGCCCGCCCGCGCCTATCTGGTCACCACCGGGCAGCTCAGTGACATCGCCGCCCAGGAGATGCGCCGGGAGCCGGGCGCCGACCTCGACCTGGCACCCGTGCTCGGCACCGGCCGCGACCGGTTCGGCCCCGGCCGGTACGAGACGCTCGTGTGCCCCGGCACCCTCGGCGGCCTGCCCGTCCTGACCCTCACCGCGCCGTGGCGGCTGGACGGCGCCGACCTCAGCCCGCCCTCCCCCGCCTACCTCCGCCACCTCGCCGCCGGCCTCGCCGAGGCCCACGGCTGGAGCCCGCGACGGGCCGCCGGCTACCTGGCCACCCGCCCCGGCGCCGCCGGGCACTGGACCCCGGCCGGCGTCCTCGCGGCCCTGGAGGAGGCCACGCGCAACCCCTGACCACGGCCCCCGCGGCCGGGAGGAGCCGTGCCCCTGAACCGGAACGGCCGTGCCGGTCCCGGTTTCCCCGGCCCGGGGGCCGGGTCCTACACTGTCAGGCTCCGCACCGCCTGACACCCCGTTGGAGAACGACCCGGTGACCACCCTTGCCGAGAGCCAGGGCATCGATCTGCCGCAGTTGTCGGACGCCCTGGTCCGCCTCGTGAACCTCGTCTTCGGCCCCGGCGCCGTCGCGTCGTTCCTCATCGCGGTGATCGCCGCCGGAACGTGCTACCAGTGGGGGCGCGGCACCTACCGGGCCACCCGGCGCACGGGCCGCACGGTACTGGCCGCGGCGCGCTTCAGCATCCGGCACGTGCGCCAAGTCCCCGTCCCCCGGCGGATCCTGGCTTCCTGCGCGAGCCTGGCGGTGCTCTGCCTCCAGGCCGCCTGGCTGTACACGACGCACGTGTTCGCCTGCGTCCTCGCCGCGAACTTCAGCGACGACGCGGGCGGCGGTTTCGACGAGATCGTCCGGTGGGAGGGCTGGAGCCCGTACTACACGCTGACGTGCGCCGCTCTCGCGCTGCTCGCCTACGTCCTCGTGCTCAGGAGCGACGGCGGCGCCGTGCCGCTGCTCGGTCTGCTGGCGGCTCTCGTGCCCGTGCTCTGCGCGGCTCCGGTCGTGCTCATCGCCGTCTTCGCCACGGTCGTCGCGGCCCTCGTCCAGCTCTTCGGTTCCGGCCATTCCTGGTCCGACGCCGGGTACTTCTGGCTGGTCGGCCTCGTTCTGCTCGCCTACGCGGCGACGGGCTACGCCGCGCTGACCGCCACCAGGCGCACGGCCGCCGCCTGGCGCCGCCCCGGGACGTGACCGGCCGCGGCCCGACGCCGTCCTCGAACTGCCGTACGGCATACGCCACATCGGCCTCACCGTGCCCGCGCGGATCCGGCCCCGGGCGAAGGGCCCGGTGTCCCCCGGTCGGGTCGGGTTCGCGAAAACACGCATGAACGGCCGCCCGATGAGGGATGATCACAGCCGGGAGTCCGAACGGGCCCCCGAGGGGGTACGGGAAAGCGCGGGGGCACCAGGATGCGGGAGACGGCAACACGCCAGCGTCTGTTGGAACACCTCGGCGAGCAGCTCGCCTGGTGGGGCGCGCCCGTTCCGGAGGATCCGGGTACGGGCGAACTCGCCGAACTGGCCCACGAGCTCGCCGCCTGGCGGGCCCGGCACAACGACGAGCGCATGCAGGCGGCGGCCGTCCTGCTGGAGAGCGCCGCACACCGTCTCGACGCCTGCGCGCGGCTCTTCGGCGCCGCCCACGTCCTGCAGCACTGGCACCTCTCCCACGCCCGCCGCGATCTCGGCCGCGCCCAGGCCTGCCTCCAGCAGCCGTCGGCCCTGCCCTCGTCCGGCTGACCACCTGACCGCCTGACCGGTCGCGCACGCCAATGGGTGTGCCGCACGCGCAGGCGGGCGGGGCTGGTTCAGTCCGTGCTCAGCGGCACGTCGCTGAGGCGCTGCACACCGGCGAGTATCCGGGGCGCGGTGGTGTCCAGGCCGCCCGGCAGGATGACCAGGGGGCTGCCGAACCGCCGGGTCAGGGCGGCCGCCCGGGCCGCGGGCCGGGAGAAGGGCAGGACCGACGGCAGCGCGGGCAGTGTGACGCCCGGCCGGGCGACGAAGACCACGGCGGCCGGCCGCCGGCCGCCGCCGGGGCCCCAGCGGACCTCGCTCAGGTCCGGCCAGGGGACGGTGCGCCGGCCGTGGACGGTGACCCCTTCGGCATCCAGACGCACCAGGCAGCCCATGGCCCGCAGGCGACGGCGCACGGTCAGCACGAAGACCGCACCCCCCGCACCGAACGCGAGGGTGGCGCACCCCAGCGGGAAGGAGAGACCGCTGGAGGGATCGAGCAGCAGCCGCAGGGAGAGCAGGACCGGGAAGGACAAGCCCAGCAGAACAGGGGCGAAGCCCCAGGGCCTGAGCCGGACTTCCAGCGGGGACAGGTCCTGGCGGTACGCGTCGGCGGAGGACATGCGGGCAGCGTACGCGGCGGCCGGGCACCGTCCCGCACCGGGTACGGCGTCAACGGGCGTGGCCGGGAGTGGAGTTCGCCCTGGCGCGGGAGGACTCGCGGCGGGCCGGCGCCGGCGGACCGCCCGGGCGGCCGCGCGCCGTCCCGTTCTGGTGGAATGACCGGCATGACGACGCTTCGCGACAAGGCCCTGCTGTTCCGCTCGCTGCACGTCCCCGGCCGGCCCCTGGTGCTGCCCAACGCCTGGGACGTCGCCTCCGCGCGGATCGTGGCGCAGGCCGGTGCCGCCGCGGTCGCCACCACCAGTGCGGGCGTCGCGTGGGCCCTGGGCCACGGCGACGGCGACCGCCTGGACCGGGACCTGGGCCTCGGCCTGGTCGCCCGGGTCGCCGCCGCGGTCGACGTTCCCGTGACGGCCGATGTCGAGAGCGGCTACGCGTCCGCCCCCGCCGGGGTGGCCGAGACCGTGCGCGGTGTCCTCGCCGCCGGAGCCGTCGGCATCAACCTGGAGGACTCGCTCCGCTCGGGCCCCGACCCGCTGCGCCCCGTCCGGGAGCAGTGCGAGCGGATCGCGGCGGCCCGCGGCGCCGCGGACGGCGCCGGTGTGCCGCTGTTCGTCAACGCCCGGATCGACACCCACCGTCTGCCGGGCGGTGACCCCTCGGTGTGGCGGAGGGAGACCCTGGCCAGGGCGGAGGCCTACGTGGCGGCCGGCGCCGACGGGGTGTTCGTGCTCGGCACGCCGGACGCGGCGGCCGTCACGGCGCTCACGGAGGCGGTGCCCGTTCCGGTGAACGTCCTGGCCGGCCCCGGGGGTTGGGCCGTGTCCGCGCTCGCGGCGCTGGGCGTCGCCCGCGTCAGCGCCGGGTCCTCGATCGCGGAGGCGGCGTACGGGCTGGTCGCGCGCGCCGCCCGGGAGCTGCTCACCGACGGCACCTGCCGGGCCCTGGAGGGCGGGCTCGCCTACGGCGAGCTCAACGCGCTGCTGCTGGCGGAGCCCCGCCGCTGACCCGCGGTCGGGGCCGGGGCCGGCGGCGGGCAGCGGGCGGTACGGGCGGTGCGGAGGAGAGGGGCGCGGCCCGGTCAGCAGGACAGGTTGCCGCCGGCGTCGGTGCCGAGGACGCCGGCGAAGTTCTGGTAGAGGTTGATGCGGTCCTGGCGCTCGCCGGGGTTGTTGCCGTTGCACTCCAGGGCGCCGTTGATGCTGCGGATCGTCTCGCCGAAGCCCCTGTTGTTGACCATCGCGTCGTGCGGGGTCATCGTGCCGGCGCCCTTCTGGGTGTTCCAGAACCACAGGCCGGTCTTCCAGGAGACGGCGGCGTCCCTCTCCACCAGGTACGGGTTGTTCAGCAGGTCGATGTGCAGGGCGTCGCCGGCGGCCTTGTAGTTGTAGTTCCAGCTCAGCTGCAGCGGGCCGCGCCCGTAGTAGGCGCTCTGCCCGGCCGGGCAGCCGTACGGCTGCGAAGTGTCGCAGTAGTGCGGGTAGTTGGCGGTGTTCTGCTCGACGATGTACTTCAGGCCGCCGGTCTCGTGGCTCACGTTGGCGAGGAAGGCCGCCGCCTCGCGCTTGCGGACCGTGTCGCCGCCGGTGGCGGCGAAGCCGGGGTAGGCGCTCAGCGCGTCGGTCAGGCCCTGGTAGGTGTAGAAGGAATTGCGGTTCGGGAACATCTGGTTGAACTGGGCCTGGCTGACCACGAATGTGCCGGCGGCGGCCGAGGCGGCCGTCGGGGCGGCCAGGGCCAGCGCACCCGTGACGGCGGCCGAGGTCATGGCGGCAAGGACGCGGAATGCGGACATCTTCACTCCTCCGGCGGCGCGGACGTGCCGCGTGGGTTCACCTGACGGACGCTCCGGTGATTCGGGGGCGAAACACCGGGGCAATCGTCGCGCGGATTTCCCGGGTGCCGGGGAAGTCTGAGCGAAACCACTCTTTCGATGAAGGACCGGTCGCCGGGTTGACGACGGGTCGGGGCGTGCGCGGGCTCCCGCCACCCGGCCGCCGCCCGGCGGCAGGTGCGGATCGCGGCGCCCGTGGAACCGCGGCCGCCGGGGCCGCCGGGGCCGGAACCGGAGGTCCGCGGGGACGGCTGCCCTGCAGGAGCAGCGGTCGGCGGGGCGGCGGGGGGTGCGGTGGGGGGTGCAGCCGGGGCGGGTGGTCAGCCCCAGATCATGTCGCCGGGCGGGAGCGGCGTGGCGGTCGGGGCCGGGGTCGGCACGGCGGTGGTGGCGGTGGTGGTGGCGGGCCGGTCCGGGGCTGCCTCGGCGGCGGCGAGGGCGGGGACCAGGCCGGCGAGGGCGAGGGCCAGGGTGGTGACCGCGGCGGCCCTGGCGATGGTGGTACGGAACACGGTGGTATCCCCTTCGGATGCGACGTGGCGGTGGATTCCGGTGCTCGCGTCCCGCGGTGACGCTTCGTCCGGTGCGCCTCCCGGGCGGTGCTCCCTGGTGGCGAGTACCAGCTTCGTCGCGGCTCCGGCCCTCCGGAAGGGTTCTCCGGTGGACGGAAACGTCCCCGGACCGTTCCGGCCAGGACCGGCGCGGGCCGCCGCCCGGCGAAGGGGTGCGCGTGGGCACGGCGGGCCGGTCCGGGGCGTCACCCGGCTTCCGGGCGACTGAGGACCGGTGCGCCCCCGCACACCGGCGGCGTGCGGGGGCGCACCGGTCCTCAGTCGCCCTGGGCGGTGGGGCGGTGGTGGACGTACTCGACCTCCGTGCCGTCGGGGTGGCGGGCGTTGAAGCCGGCACCGGTGGGGACCTTCTGGAGCGGGAAGGTGATCTGCGCGCCCTCGGCGACGAGCCGGTCGTAGTACGGCTGCACGTCGTCCACCAGCAGCGTGCCGGCCGTGGCGCGGAAGGGCCGCAGGTCCTCCTCCGCGCCCGAGATGAGGAGGAACGCGCCGACGGTGGCCAGCCGCAGGGGGCCGAAGGAGAACCTGGCGTCCGCCTCGGTGCCCTGGAGCCGCTCGTAGAAGGCGATGCCCTCGTCGAGGCCGTCGGGCCGCAGGAAGACCCGGACGAGGACGCGGGGTTCGGTCAGGTGGGAGGAGTCGTTGCGCCGCCGCCACACCAGGGGTGTCTGCTGTTCTGCTGTCATGCCGTCAGCCTCGCGCGCCCCGCCCGGCCGGGGCAGGCCACCGTTCATGGGGTGAGCCCTGCTCATAGGAACAGCCCCGGCCCCCGCAGGAGCGGCCTCGTAGGATCGGCCTCGTAGGATCGGGGCATGGACGTGTCGCTGCGCCGTGAGCTCGGTGCCCATCTGCGGGCCGCGCGGGCGCAGGTGGGCCCACAGGACGTCGGCCTCGGCAGCGGCGGCCGGCGCCGTGCCCCGGGGCTGCGGCGCGAGGAGGTCGCCGCGCTGGCCGGCGTCAGCGTCGCCTGGTACACGTGGCTGGAGCAGGGGCGTGTGGCCACGTCGCGGCAGGTCATCGACGCGGTCTGCCGGGCGCTGCGGATGGACCCGGACGCCCACCGGCACGCCCTGGCGCTGGCCGGGTTCCTGCCCGCTCCCCCGCTGGCCGGGCGGCCGGAACGGGCCGGGGCCGGGCCGCAGACGCTGGCGCTCGTCGGCAGCTGGCACGCCACCCCGGCGCTGGTCATGGACGAGCGGTTCGACATCCTGGCGGGCAACGCGGCCCACCGCCGCCTGTGGGGCGATCCCGGCGAGCTCCCCGACGAGCGGCGCAACCTGCTGCTGCAACTCGCCGCCGGGCCCGGCGGCCGCTACCGGATCGCCGACCGGGAACCGCTGCTGCGCGGCCTGTACGAGCAGTTCCGCACCGCCGTCGGCCACGTCCCGGACGACCCCAGGGCCTCGGAGATCGTCCGGCTCCTCCACCGGGAGCGGCCCGACGCCGCGCACTGGTGGCAGTGCCGCACGGTCGCCGACTTCCGGCCCACCACGGTCGAGGTGACGGACACCGGGGACGCCGCGCACGTGCTGCGGCTGACGTTCTCCCTGCTGCGCCCGGTGGCCGAGCCCGGGGTGCTGCTGCTCGCCCAGACGGCGGCCGACACCGCCACCGGCGAACTGCTCGCCCGGCCCCCGGACCACTAGCCCGCGCGTTTCGGCCGGGCTCCGCCAAGCCGGGTTGACGGCGTTGGCGGTGTTCTGCTGTGCGGGTGTGGTCGCGGGGCATGCCGAGGGCCCGGCGTGGTGGCCGCCGGTGGCGGCCGCGGGCTCCGCGGACGGGGAACGCGACGCGGAAAAGCGGATGCGCCGGGAAACCGGCCGGGCTAGGGTTCCGGGCCATGTGGCTTTTCTTCCAGATCTACGGCTGACGCCGGGCGGGGCAGTGCCCCGATCCCGTGCCGCGCACCCGCGCGCCCTCCCGCGACAGGCTCGGCCGGCGGGACGGTTTCACGCGGCGCTGCGCCAATTCCCTTTCGCCGCAGACCCGAAGTGGAGTCCGATCTTCCATGACCCGTCGCCGTGCCCATATCGCGATGGTCGGCATCCCGGCCGTCAGCCACGTCCTTCCGAGCCTTGAGATCATCCGCGAGCTGGTGGCTCGCGGGCACCGGGTGACGTACGCCAACGACTCGGCGGTGGCCGACCTGATCTCGGCCACCGGCGCCGAGTTCGTGCCGTACCGCTCAAGCCTGCCGGTCGACGACAACGCCTGGCCCGAGGACCCCATCGGCGCGATGGACGTCTTCCTCGACGACGCCGTCCAGGCGCTCCCGCAACTGCGCGCCGCCTACGACGACGATCGCCCGGACCTCTACCTGTACGACATCGGCGGCTACGTCGCACGCGTCCTCGCGGAGTCACAGGGCAGGCCGATCGTCCAGCTGTCCCCGACCTATGTGGCCTGGGACGGCCACAAGCAGGAAGTCGAAGCACAGCTGTGGCAACTGCCGGGCGCGGAGGCCTTCCTGGCGAAGGGCGCGCGCTGGCTCGCCGAGAACGGGGCGGCCACCACGGACGCGGCCGACTTCCTGGGCCGCCCCGCGCGGGTGCTGGCGACGGTTCCACGGGCCATGCAGCCGAACGCGAACCGGGTCGACACCGAGGTGGTGACCTTCGTCGGCCCCTGCTTCGCCGGGCGGGCGGGGGAAAGCCGCTGGGAGCGTCCGGCCGGCGCGGAGAAGGTGCTGCTGGTCTCGCTGGGGTCCTCGTTCACACGCCGGCCGGAGTTCTACCGCCAGTGCCTGGCGGCCTACGGGGACCTGCCCGGCTGGCACGTCGTCCTCCAGATCGGCAAGTACACCGGTCCGAGGGAACTGGGAAAGATCCCGGCCAACGTCGAGGTGCACTCCTGGGTGCCTCAACTGGCGGTGCTGGAACAGGCGGACGCGTTCGTCACCCATGCGGGCATGGGCGGCAGCAGCGAGGGCCTGTACACCGGCGTGCCGATGATCGCCGTCCCACAGGCCGTCGACCAGTTCACCAACGCCGACCGGCTGGTGGAACTGGGCGTGGCCCGCCGGATCGACACAGCGGAGGCGACGGGGGAAACGCTGCTGGCAGCGCTGACGGAGCTCGTCGCGGATCCGGAGGTGGCCCGCCGCCTGGCGCAGCTGCGTGCGCAGACGCGAGCCGAGGGCGGTACGCGGCGGGCGGCCGATCTCATCGAGGAGGAGTTGAGCCTCGCGGAGGCCGCCGGGCAGGCGGCGAACGGCGCGGAGGCCGCCGCCCGCTGAGGCGGGTCCGACCGGGGGTTGCCGCCGGCCCGGCTTCGAGCGCCTCTCGAGGCCGGGCCGGCGGCCGCGAGCGGACGGTCCGGCCGTCACGAAGGTGGAGATACTCCTCCGGAATGTGCGAGGGCGCGGGGATCATGAGGCCGGGGGGGAATGATCCGGTGCGTCCAAGTGCTGCCGTGCCGGCCGTCGCCGTTGGGGCAGTACTGGGCCTGTCGGCCTGTTCGCACCATTGGCCCGCACAGGCCGCGGGCAGCACGCCCCCCGCTGCGGTGCCCCTGCAGGACCGGCTGCGCGAAGGTCTGCCGACAGCCGGCCAGCTCCCCTCCGAATTCCAGTTGCTGACAGACGAGACCGACTCCGCCACGGCCGGCACACCGGCCTCCGGCGCCCCGATCGCGTCGGTGCCGTGCCCGGAACTCTCGCCCGGCCACTTCCTGACGGCCCGCGCCCGGCCCCTGGAGGACGTGGCGGTGGGGCTGGAGAAGCCTTCCGCCGACGCGGACGGCTTCGGCTGGTTCGGCCAGGAGTCGCTCGACCGCTACGCACCCGGCCAGGCCGCCGCCGTCCTGGCCGCCATCCGAAGCACCGCGCAGCGCTGCGCCTCCTGCACGGACACGCTCCCCGTCGGGGTTCCCCGACGGGGAACGCCGTGTCCACGGCAGAAGCCGGCGTTCCGGCGGATGACGGCCTGGTGCTCCGGATCACCTCGGCCTTCCCCGACAACCCGGAACCCTTCATCACCGAGACGGCCTTCGTCCGCGAGGGCGACGTGATCCTCTCGGTGCACAAGGTGGTGACGCAGAAGCCTTTGTCCGGCGTGGAGGCCGTCCTCCCGGCTGCCCTGGCGGCGTACCGGGCGGCTGCCACCGGCTGACGCACACGCCGAGAGGAACCCGGGTCGCGCAGCCCGGCCACACGACCCGGCTGCGCCGCTGCAACCGATCGCATGAACACCCAGGCGCCGTCGAGCGTTGTTGTGCGACAGTGAACGGGAAGCCGGTTGGTTCGACTTCCTGTGTCGGGGGGGCGGGGCTTCGGGCCTGCCGGCGTCCGACAGCCGGGCGCTCCTCGGCAAGCCGGTACGGCGCGATCTGAATGATGACGTGCGACCTCTCGGTCGACTCCTCAAGGCGGCAGAGCTGTTCGGCCATGACCGCGGGCCCTCCGATCGGCCGGCGAAGAACTCCTTCATCCAGGACGGCATGGACGGGTGTCGGATCAGCCGGCTTCCGCTGTCGCGTCGCCAGGAACCTGAGCCGATCCTCCGCCTGTTCCGGGGCGGCTTCACCGCGCCGGACGGTGCCGGACTCGTGAGCAGTGGCGTAGTCGAGGTGCTGGAGGATGCCCGGCACCATGTCCGTCTCGGACAGCCTGACGTAGACGGCTTCGCGTTCCATGGGGATGTACTCCGCGAACCCTGCGATGAATGCCCCGTTCTTCCGGCTCCACCAGAGCAGCTCGCCGCGCGGAACCGGGCCTCCCGTCTGCACCCCACCTCGCTGGCCGAACGCGCGGCCTCGTGACCCGTGCGGCAGCCGCCCCCGCCCGCCGCACCGCGCCGCCAGACCCCGCCCCGCCGCCAACTCCCTTTGCCGGAGCCGGACATGCCCTCACGCAGGAGTGTGACCATGCGGTCCCGCACGTCCGGTGGCACCCGTATCCTGCGCGACCCGCCCGGCCGCCGACCGGGATGCCTCGTCCTCATCACCGACGAGGACGACCGTGTGCTCCTGGTGGACCCGGACCACAAGGACGGCCTGTTCCTCCCCGGCGGCAGCGCCGACCCCGACGAACCGCCCCACGGGGCCGCCGCACGCCGCCTGCGCGTCGAGACCGGGCTCGACCGTCCCGTCACCCGCCGGCAGGCGGCCCGGGTCGCCGTCCCGCCCGTCCGCGGAAGCGGGCCGCGCGGACACCGGCGGGTCGGCCCCGGCGACCTGCACGCGGTCCTGCGCCCCGACCGGAACCGGAGGGTGCGGGCGGCGCTGGGCACCAGGCTGTCCAGCCGGGCCTCCCCCATCCTGGTCAACGGCCGCCCTGCCTCCCGCCGCCCGGACACCTCGACCGAACACGGGTGCTGTGCCCCGGGAACCGCAGGCTAGGCTCTTGGCGGACCACCGCTACCGAAGAAGGGGTTCGCGGGATGAGCGGGACGGTAACGGCCGTCAGCAGCAGCAGCGAGTACTCGTTCACCAAACCCAACCGGGCCGGCATCACGCTGCTCGCGGGGTTCGGTGTGGAGGGGGACGTGCACGCCGGCGTCACGGTCAGGCACCGCTCGCGGGTCGCGCAGGACCCCACCCGGCCGAACCTGCGTCAGGTCCACCTCATGCACGAGGAGCTCTTCACCGAAGTCGGCGAGGAGGGATTCGACGTGGCGCCCGGCGAACTCGGCGAGAACATCACCACCAGGGGCGTCGACCTGCTCGGCCTGCCCGTCGGGGCGCTGCTGCGCATCGGCGACGAGGCGGTCGTGGAGGTCACCGGTCTGCGCAGTCCCTGCCTGCAGATCGACAAGTTCCGGGACGGGCTGCTGAAGAAGGTCGTCGGCCGTGACGAGGCCGGGAATATCGTGCGTAAGGCCGGGATCATGGGCGTCGTCCGGGCGGGCGGCGTGGTGCGTCCCGGCGACGCGGTCACGGTGGAGCTCCCGGACGGGCCGCACCGGCCCCTCGACCGGGTCTGAGCCCTTCCCCCGGGCAGGCCGTCAGGCCGGGGCGGTGGGCGCGTCACCGGTCCGGGGCCCGTGGTGCTCCCGTCCTGGCGGACCGCTCCTGCGCCCCGTCCCGGTGACGGGGCGCAGGGGCAGGGGCAGGGGCAGGGCGGCCGCCGGTCACTGGTCGGAGTAGCTGAGGTCCCCCACGCTCCAACTGCTGACGTCCTTGATCGCGATGCGGTACATGCCGCCGGTGTGGGGCAGGCCGTAGCTGCCCTGAAGGATCTTGGCGACGTGCAGGTGCAGATGGGTCGCCGGCCCGGTGGTGGCCGAGGAGGCGTCCGGGGGGTCGGTGAACAGCGCTGCGAAGGGTTTGAGGTGCTCGGAGGCTTCGAGGACCTCGGCGACCCGTTCGCGCCACACCGCCTCGGCGGCGAGCCTTCCGGTGATGACAGCGCCGGGGACGACCACGGTGACGGGCATCTGGTTGCTTCCGGTGGACTCCACCATGGTGGCGATATCGGTGAGCAGCTGATCCGGTTTGGACATGCCGCCAGGCTAACCGTCGCGGCCTGCGCCGGGCCAGGGGCGCCGGAGGGGTGTCGCCGGGACGCGGCGCCCGGACCGGGCCACGGGGTCGGGCCGCGGGACCGGGCTGCGGGACCGGACTGCGGGACCGGGCGCCGGGGTCGGGCTGCGGGGCCGGCCGGGTATGCCGAAGGGCCCGTACCGCGCGATCGCGTGGTACGGGCCCCGTGCTGTCCGGCGAGAGCCGTGCAGCGGCAGGAACTACAGCGGGCGAATGTTCTCCGCCTGCGGGCCCTTCTGGCCCTGCGTGACGTCGAACTCGACCTTCTGGCCCTCGAGCAGCTCACGGAAGCCCTGGGCGTTGATGTTCGAGTAGTGGGCGAAGACGTCCGGGCCGCCACCCTCCTGCTCGATGAAGCCGAAGCCCTTCTCCGCGTTGAACCACTTCACAGTGCCATTAGCCATTAAAAATTCTCCTTCAAAGGGCATTCCGAAACCCGCACCTCGCAGGTCCCGTGTCGCCGCTATGATGACCCGCCCGGGGAAGAGCCGGGAAACAAAAATGCGCCTGCCGTTACAACCAGCAGGCGCACACAGAGTTCATGGGAACCAAAACTGCAACTAAGAACGACTGTAGCAGGCGGCAAAGCGAAACGGCGGGTTTTCCGGGGCCTCTTTTTTCGGGGCGGGGCGCCCGGCCCCGGCCGCCCCCCGGCGGCGGGACCGGGTCGGGGGGCGGGCCGGGTGCCGGCCTGGCGGCGCGGGCCGGTCAGGGGCGGTCGAGGGTGATGGAGTTGATCGGGCCGAGGTCGGCGTGGACGCCGTTCTGGGCGGGGATGTCGTAGCCGCAGCCGGTGCCGTTGTAGCCGGTGCACAGGTGGGCGTGGGCGCCGCCGGACTGGTTGTTGAGGACCCAGTGGTTGCCGTGCTGGTTGCTGAGGTTGTGGGCGCCGTAGCTCCAGAAGACGTCCGTGGGGGTGGTGGCGGGCGAGTCCTGGGGGTAGACGCAGACGGCGCCGTGGGGGCAGTTCTCCCAGGAGCCGCCGTCGGCGGCCTGGGCGCCGGTGACGGTGAGGACGGTGATCGCGGCGGTCGCGAGGGCGAGCGCGGCGGCGGCGTGCAGGATCCTGCGCATGAGGGTCTCCCTTGCTGGTGACGACCGGCCTGACCTGGCCGGTCGTCAGCAGCGTAGGAGCGCCGGGGCGGCCGCGGTCCCTGACGGATGACAGGGTGGGCGGCGTCGGTCAGCGCTGGGCGAAGGTGTCGCAGCGGGCCATGTCGCCGGTGCGGTAGCCGGTGGTGAACCAGGTCTTGCGCTGGTCGGAGGAGCCGTGGGTCCAGGTGTCGGGGTCGACGCGGCCGGTGGCCTGCTTCTGGATGCGGTCGTCGCCGACGGCGGCCGCGGCGTCGAGGCCCTGGGCGATGTCCTGGTCGGTGAGGGCGCTGATCAGGGGCCGGCCGGTGGAGGGCTGGGGGGTGGTGGTGGCGTGGTGGGCCCAGACGCCGGCGTAGCAGTCGGCCTGGAGTTCGAGTTTGACGGAGGCGCTGTTCTGGCCCTGGCGGTCGCCGCCGACCTTCTGGGTGGTGCCGGTGAGGTTCTGGATGTGGTGGCCGTACTCGTGGGCGATGACGTAGGCCTCGGCGAAGGGGCCGCCGCGGGCGCCGAAGCGGGTGGAGAGCTCGTCGAAGAAGCCGAGGTCGACGTAGGCCTTGCGGTCGCCGGGGCAGTAGAAGGGGCCGACGGCGGAGGTGGCCGGGCCGCAGGCGGTGGAGACCCGGTCGGTGAACAGGACGGTCTCGGCGGGGCGGTAGGCGGTGCCGTGGCGGGGCAGTTCGGCGCGCCAGTAGTCCTGGAGGCTGTTGGTGACGGCGACGATGCGGCAGTCCTGGCGGCGGTTGGCGTCGGCGCCGCTCTTGCAGGTCTTCTGGACCTCGCCGGCGGTGCGGGGTCCCGCGGCGGAGCCGGAGCCGGAGGTGCCGTCGGTGAGGCCGAGGACGGCGGGGTCGACGCCGAGCAGGACGGCGAACAGGACCGCGATCAGGCCCACGGCGCCGCCGCCGATGGCGATCTTCCCGCCGGGGATTCCGCGCCGGTCGTCGACCTGTGAGGTGTCGAGGTCGCCCTGGTCGTCGAACTGCATCCTTGCCCATCCTCGCGCGACGGTCCGTCTGTCACCGCCCGGCCACGGTGGCCGGGGGCCCGTGCCCCCGGGCGCGGGTGCGGGTGCGCTGGTCAGGGGCGGTTCGCCCAGGGTACGGGGGGTGTGGGCCGGTTCGTGGGACGGGGCCCGGGACGTGGGGCGCGCGGGACGTGGGCGCCGGGGCGGCGCGGCGGTGTCCCGGACGGCGGGCGGACGGCAGGTCGGGGGTCAGCCGGGTCGGGGTCAGCCGGGGAGCCGGCCGGTGAGGAGGAAGGCGGTCAGCGGGTCGCGGACGCGCGGGTCGGCGAAGTCGACGCCGTGGCCGGCGGCGTCGACGGTGAGCAGGGCGGCCCGGTGGCCGAGGGCGCGCCGGGTCCGGCGGGCGCCGGTGAGGGGGGTGTCGGGGTCGCGCAGGTCCTGCAGGAGAAGGATGTTGCGGGGGCCGGCGCCGGTGATGCGGACCGGGGGTTCGGCGGGGCGGTAGTGCCAGAAGGCGCAGGGCCAGACGTTGCCGGGCATGCCGTTGGTGAGCGGGTGGCGGATGCGGTCGGCGGCGGTGCGGGCGGCGTAGTAGGCGCTGTCGCGGGGCCAGGGGGTGTCGCCGCACAGGACGGCGTCCTGGGCCGCGATGAAGTTGTCGGGGACGACGCCGGGCAGCGGGCCGGCCGGGCCGTCGGCAGCGGCCGACATGGCGGCGGCCGGGGTGGTGGGCGGGGTGGCGGCCGGGGCGGCGGGCGGGGTGGCGGCGGCGCGTTGCCAGACGGCGGCGGCGGTCGGGTAATAGGCGGCCGGGGTGGTGGGCGGGGTGGTGGCGGCGCGTTGCCAGACGGCGGCGGCGGTCGGGTAATAGGCGGCCGGGGTGGTGGGCGGGGTGGTGGCGGCGCGTTGCCAGACGGCGGCGGCGGTCGGGTAGTAGGCGGGTGAGACGAGGGTGGCGTAGGTGACGGTGCGCAGGGCGTTGCCGGTGAGGACGCGTCCGTCGCCCAGGACGAGGGGGGTGGTGTCGAGTCGGGCGGTGAGGCGGTCGTAGGTGGCGCGGACGGCGGCCGGGTCGGCGCCCAGGTGGAGGGTGCTGTCGTGGGCGGCCAGCCAGGCGGCGAGATCGGGGAAGGCGTCCTCGGCGCCCTGGCCGAGCAGGCCGAGGGCCTGCCGTTCGCCGCCGGGGGCGACGACGCTGTCCAGGACGACGCGGTCGGTGCGGGCGGGGAAGAGGGTGGCGTAGACCTCGCCGAGGTAGGTGCCGTAGGAGGTGCCGAGGTAGGAGATCCGGGGGTCGCCGAGGGCGGCGCGGACGCGGTCGAGGTCGCGGGCGGAGTTGGCGGTGGTGATGTCGGCGAGGTAGCCGCCGGTGCGGGCGGCGCAGCTGTCGGCGACGCGGTGGGCGTGGGCGAGGTTGGCGGTGATGGTGCCGTCCGGGGCGGGGAAGGGGTAGGCGAGGGCGGCCGAGCGGTCGGCGGGCGGCAGGCCGCAGGCGACGGGGGCGCTGTTGCCGATGCCGCGTTCGTCGAGGCCGATCAGGTCGTCGTGGTCGAGGACGGCGGGTGGCAGCTGGGTGGCCATCCGGCTGGGGTGGTCGAGGCCGGAGCCGCCGGGGCCGCCGGGGACCACCAGGAGGTCGCCGTGGCGGTGGGCGGGGGTGGCGGTGCGGATGCGGGAGATCTCCAGGGTGATGGAGCCGGCTTCGGGGTGGCGGTAGTCGCGCGGCACGCGCAGGCTCGCGCACTGCTGGCGCGGGTCCCTGGGGGTGACGGTGCCGTTGGCGTTGGGGGTGGGCGCGGGGCAGGCGCCCCAGGCGAGCGCGGTACGGGCGGGCGCGGTACGGGCGGGCGCGGTGCGGGCGGGCGCGGTACGGGCGGGCGCGGTGGCCGCGGCGGCGGGCGGGGCGCAGGTGGGGGCGAGCAGCAGGGCGGCGGCGGTCGCGGCGGCCGCGGTCGCGGCGCGGGGGCGGAACGGCCTTGTACGGTGGGTGAGTTGGGGCATGGTTCGGACGGTAGGGGGTGGGCGGAGCGGTGGCTTGGACCCGTGGGTGGACTGCCCGCGCCCGGGTCTCCACCCGTTCCTCCACCTGCCCGCGCCCGGGTCTCCACCCGGGTGCCGGCGCCCGGGCGGCCTCGCTGATCGCGTCGTCCGGCGCCGCACAACGGCGGCAGTCACGGTCACCGGCAATCATGCTCGAATCATGCCAACTCCCCCAATCAGCACTGATCCGGACATTCTGGGGCGAATTTCAGCCGGGGACCGCAAGCGGATTGCCGTGCACAGCAGCCCTACAGGATCGTCGTTGGTGTAAGCACGAAACGAGACGTGATGGCCGCACTGCAGCGGTCATTGAGATGCTTTTCAACACGACGCCGCCCACGCCGGTTGCGAAGTGACCTCCCCGTTCGGCATTCGAATCAAGGAGAACTTGTGATCTCAAAAACGAAGAAGGTCGCGCGTTCCATGGCCGTGGCGTTCGCCGCGGCCGCCGCGTTCACCCTGACCGTGCCGACCGGCAACGCTTTCGCCATCGACCATGTCGAGTGCCGAGGCGGGGAGGACTTCCTGAAGATCTGGTCGCACGACGGCGGCCGTCAGAGCGTGGACTGCTACGCGAACGGCGGAAGGACCTCCTTCGGCGGGTGGTGGGTCGACAGGATCTCCACGGGGAACAACGACTTGATCTACTACGACGACAACGGCGATTCGGTGAAGATCACACGGTGGACCGACATCTCCTTCCCGAACCGTCCGCCGAAGGTCAAGGACATCGAAATCGTGTGACGGGTCAACGGACCGGCCGCCCCGGGACGGCCGTTCTCACTGATTGTCCATTCCGGGACACCGCCGCCCCGTATGCGCGATGTCGCCCGAGCGCAGGGGGAGGATCTTCGCTGATGCCTTCCGAGTGGGCCAACGCACCTGCCCCCTGGTTCGGAGGGAGTACTTCGAGTCGGGGCGCTTGATCAGGCGGTCGGCTTCGTGCCTACGTCGGGGGGCGAACACCTGATCCGGCGTCAGCGTCCGGTCGGGGAAGGGAACGAATGGTGCTCCCTCCGGGAGTCTCCGGAGGGAGCACCACAGGCACTGCGGGTCAGTCCGACTGCTTGATCACGCCGTCGACGGCGGGGTGGGACAACCGGTATTCCGGATCACCGGAAGCGAGCGGACTGACCGCCCCGTAGGGCAGATCGAACTCGGCCCAGTAGAGCCGCATCGCGATGACGTAGCTCTCGACGGAACCTGGCTCCAGGAGGAAGACGTCGCCGCTCGGCCCGATCTCTCCGATTCGGTGTTCGAGGTCGGCCCGTTCACGGTCGTCAGCGCGGCGGACGTGGATCGGACCCATGTCCTTCCAGCACGAGATGCGCTCGACACCCGCGAAGAACAGGTCGAGAACCCGCACCGGAGAACCCCCGGGAGTGTCGTCGTCCAATTCCGGAAATCCGCGGATCACGGCGCAGGTGTGGCCGTGCCGGTAGTCGACGAGGCTGAACTGACGCCGGTCGGTCACATTGAGTTCGGCGGGAATGGCACTCACTTCCTCTTCACCATCGTCCAGCTGTTCACCCTGGGGCTCCAGCGATAGAGGCCGGCCTTGTCCATGAGACCTGCTTCATGCACCCGGACCAGCTCCCGCTGCGCAGCTATCGGCCTGTCGGCGCCGGCCCCCACGGCGGACGGGCCGGAACGTGCGCGGGCTCCCCCGGAATCCCCCGCACTCGGTCCAGCGCCTCGCTCACATTCTCCCCGCTCGAATGCACCACTGCCACCGAGACCCGAATCCTACAGGGATCACACGTGCCAGCGAACTATAATCGGCGTAACCGTGTGATCGGCAATAGTTTTTTGCGCCTTCCCGCACCCACCGGGCTCTCTCACGATGAAGTGGCAGCGCGCCAGAGGAGTCTGCTGCGCGTTCAACGAGGCACAGGACGACGTGCCCCCTGAGCCCGGCCGAACGCGGCCGGCTGACCGAGCTGCCGACCCGGCTCCTGGTCCACCACACGAAGGCGGCGCCGCGCACCGGCGGGAAATGACCACGGACGGCGCGGGAGAACACGGCGGCGGAAACCCCGCCGCAGGGTTCCGGTCGGTCACCGCACCGGCCCGCACCGTGCCCGGGGCTGCGCGGGCGGCCGAGGAGGACGTCGGCCAGGACCAGCAGCACACCCGTCGGGAGGTCTCGGCCATGGTCACCCAAGAGGGGGCTCGGCATGCTGCTGGTCCTGCGGATCGACCGCGGCCGTGAACAGTGGACCAGCCCCAAGTACGGTCCGGCGCACCCCTCTTGCGCCGGACCGCGGCCGTTGAGCCGGGGGCGGGGACCGTCAGACGAGACCGAAGCCGAACTCGCCCGCGGCAACAGCCGTGATGAAAGCCGCACGGGCCCCGGCGGTGAGAACCAGCGCCGGACCCCCGGGGTCCTTCGAGTCACGCACGCACGAGACCGCTTCGCCGGGAGTAGCGAACTCGACGCAGTCGACGTTGTTGCCGCTGTAGCTGGACTTCTTGAACTCCAGCCCGGCCGCAGCGGCGTTACTGACGTGGATCATGCCTTGAACCTGCCCCTCTGGTCGGAAATGAAGCGAAGCGATGCGTCGACACTCATGACCTCGGCCGCAACCTGCCTGAACTTCGCCCGGAAGAACTCCACGTTGGCGGGACCACCGACCCGAACCCCGTCGAGTAGACCCTCGATGAGAACGACACCCAGATCCCTCCCCGACTCGGCATCAGCCCGGCATCGCCGGACGCCCCCGGTGGACACCCAGGCCCGCCGTGATCACAACTGGCGGTTTCAGAACTACATGGCGCCGACAGAAGGCACCGTCCCGTGCACGCGGGCGTACACGGGACAGGCACATCATGGCAACAGGCACACTCCGGCGCACCTCTTGCGCCAGACCGTGACCGTTGAACCGGGAGCGGGGACCGTCAGAGGCCGATGACGTCGCGCCGCTCACCTCCGAGCTGGTCACCAACGCGCTGTCCCACGGGAAAGGCATCGACGACCTGCCGATCAAGGTGGAGGCCGGCGACACCGGCGCGCTCCGGGCCTCGGTGACCGACCCCGGCAACGGAACACCGCAGGTCCGACAGACGGCTGACATCGACTCCGGCGGGCGCGGCCTGGCCCTGGTGAAGGCACTGGCCACCGACTTCGGCTGGAAGCAGCTGGTCGGCGGAGGCAAACGGTCTGGTTCACCCTGGAACTGGAGGACCCGTTTCCCACCGGTACGGGGGCCGCGGCGACATCGGTCGGCACCGGGCCCGGGCCGCGGATCCTCGCGCCCGACGCCCACCGGCGGGTGGCCGGCCCGCGGCCGCCGCCACAGGTGCGGGCGTCCACCGGCGGGCGGCGCTGCGCCGCCCGGTGGCCGCCGTGTGAGCGGGGTCGCCGGCCGGCCGAGAGCGGCCCGTGTACCGGCCGCAGCCCGGGGCCGGTACACCGCGCGGGTGTTCGACCGGCGTGAGAAGCGCGCGTTCAACCGGATGCGCCAGGAGGAGGACACGGCCGACCTGATGCCGGCCCCTGAGGACCTGGCGGGCCTGGTGGGCCTGGTGGGCCTGGTGGACCTGGTGGGCCTGGTGGACCTGGTGGGCCTGGTGGAGAAGTTCGTGAAGGTCAAGGTCGATGAGCTGATCGGTCCACACCGTGCCGACATGCGGGACATGCGGGAGGCCGCGAAGGCCTCCGCATACGGTCCGGCTCCGGCCCGGCGGCCCCGCCGCCGCGGACAGACCCCCGGTGGCCCGCTGGTGCTCACGCGGGCCACCGGGTACCAACCCCCGCTCGTCACCGGCCGGGTCGTGGAAGAGCGCTGTGGCACCCCTGGGGGCCACACCCCCGCGAGCGCGGGCGCCGTACCGCGCCGGCACCAGCGGCAACCAGCCGTCCGTCACAACCGGGCGGCACACCAGACGGGGCCCTGCCCGTAGGTGCGGGCACCTTGAACGGGCCGGGCCCCACCCCCCTCGTGCCGGAACGCAAGAGGAACGGACACAGACAGACATGGACAGCGAGAGAGCCCGCCACACGGCGGCTTCGACAGCCCCGGCAGCGACGGGCCTGGGGATCGAGGGGCTGCGAGCGATCACCCGGACCGCGTTCGCCCCCGTCGAAACTAGAACAGTGAGGCCCCACGGGCTGCTGCGCTCAGGGCTGGTCGTACCAGGAGAACGCCGCGATCCGCCAGCCCTCCGGGGTGCGGACGAACTGGATGGTCTTGGTCCCGCCACCCTCGAACGGCTCGCCGTCCAGAACGCCGGCCTTACGGTACTCGCCGAAGCGCGACGCGATGTCGCCCACGATCTCGGTCCGCTCGGAGGTCTCCCACTCCGAGAACTCGACCAACCGCCCGCCGGCGAGCAGGCGTTCCGGAACACATACGCGCCGGCTGCGGCCCGTTGGCGCGGGGTCCGGGGGCTTTGTTCGCGGGGGTGAACGCGAGGGTTCACCGTCCGGTGGCGCGGAGGTCTTTCGTGGGCGATTGGCTTCGGTCGGCCCGGTGATCATGGACCCGGGCCCCGCCGTTCGCGGCGGCCACCGGGTGCGCCCTGCGCGCGTGCCCGGCGGCCGCCGCACCCGCAACCGTCCGAGGAGCTGAACCCCCCGATGCCACCCCCCGTCACCGGCACGCCCCGGTCCCGCCGTCCCGCCGCCGTGCTCGCGCTGGGCGCGCTCCTGGTCGCGGGCCTGCCCGCGCTCGTCCCCGCCACCGCGCACGCGGCGCCCGCCGTCTCGGCGGGCACCCCGGAACTGGTCCTGGACCGGCCGGGCGAGTCCGTCGTCACCCGGCGCGAGGTCACCCCGGTCGCGCCGGGCCTGACCATGACCTCCTTCGACCGGCTCGGGGCCGGCGGCTGGATCCGCGGCAAGGTGCTGGTCGCCGACCTCACCACCCAGGGCCTGAGCGTGGACTACCTGTCCTCCGGCAAGGTGACGACCCGCCAGGGCGTGACCGAGATGGCCAGGAACGCCGGCGCGGTCGCCGCGATCAACGGCGACTACTTCGACATGAACGCCTCCGAGGCGCCGCTGGGCGTCGGCGTCTCACGCGAGGGCGGCCTGATCCACGCACCCGTCGAGGGCTGGAACCAGGCCGTCACCGTCGGCACCGACGGCCTGGCCCGGATGGCCGAGGTGTTCCTGGCGGGCCACGCGAACCTGCCCGGCGGCCGCGAGGTGACGCTGGCCGGCGTCAACACCTACGGCCTGCCCGCCGACGGCGTCGGCCTGTTCACCCCCGCCTGGGGCAACGCCTCGCGCGCGAACTCCACCGGCGGCTCCGGCGAGGTCGCCGAGGTGGAACTGCGCGAGGGCAAGGTCACCGAGGTCCGCGACCACGTGGGCGCCGCGGTGCCCGAGGGCGCCACCGTCCTGGTGGGCCGCGAGGCCGGCGCCCGGGCGCTGCGCGACCTGAGGCCCGGCGACCGGGTCGACGTCGGCTACCGCCCGCGCGCCTCCTTCGGCGAGGTCGCCGTCGCCATCGGCGGCTACCAGGTGCTGGTGGCCGACGGCGTCGCCCGCCGCCCCGGCGACAACGACGGCAACGAGCTCAACGCCCGCACCGCGGTCGGCTTCTCCGCCGACAACAAGCGCATGTACCTGGTCACCGTCGACGGCCGCCAGGCCGACAGCCCGGGCATCAGCCTGCCCGACCTCGCCGTGCTGATGCGGGACATGGGCGCCCACAACGCGCTCAACATGGACGGCGGCGGCTCGGCCGCGATGGCCGCCCGCCTGCCCGGCACCGAGCGGGCCGGCACCGTCAGCAGCCCCTCCGACAACGGCGGGGAGCGGGCGGTGGCCAACGGGCTCGGCCTGTTCAGCGCCCCCGGCTCCGGGCAGGCCCGCGGCCTGCGGCTGCGCCCGGCCGAGGCCGTGTCCACCGCCACCCGGGTCTTCCCCGGCCTGCACCGCACGGTGCGCGCCCTGCCCCACGACGAGACCTACGGCCCCGTCACCGGCGCGGCGCCCGCCGTGCGGTGGTCCACCCCCGACGGCGCCAGGGCCGCCGTCGACGGCCGGGGCACCGACGCGGTGGTCACCGGCCGCGCCTGCGGTCCGGTGACCGTCACCGCGAGCGCCGACGGCGCCGAGCCGGCCGCCCTGGCGCTGACCGTGCTCGGCACCCCGGTGCGGATCACCGCCGGCACCGACCCGGTCGCCCTGGAGGCCCCCGGCGCCACCGCCTCCGTCGCGGTCACCGGCTTCGACGCCCAGGGCCACGAGGCGCCCGTCGAGGCCGCGGACCTGACCGTCACCGGCGGCGAGGGCGTCGTCGAGGCCACCCCCGCGCCCGACGGCACGCTCACCCTCAAGGCGCTCGCCGACGGGAGGTCGGCCACGCTCAAACTGACCGCCGCCGGCCTGGAGACCGCCGTCGCCGTCACCGTCGGCATGGCCGAGAAGCCGTTCGCCGACTTCTCCGACGCCGCCGCCTGGACCTCCGGCAACGACCGCGCCCCCGGCGGCGGCGTCGCCCCGGTCCTGGGCCACGACGGCACCGCCGGCCTGCGGATGACCTACGACTTCACCCAGTCCACCGGCACCCGCGGCCAGTACGCCATCGCCCCGCAGGGCATCACCCTGCCCGGCCAGCCGCGCTCGCTCACGATGTGGATCGAGGGCGACGGCAACGGCGCCTGGCCGCGCATCCAGTACCGCACCGCCGCCGGCGTCACCGCCAACCTGGACGCCCCGATGGTCACCTGGACCGGCTGGCGAAAGGTCGAGTTCCCCGTCCCGGCGGGCGTGCAGTACCCGCTGACCTTCCAGCGCTTCCGCCTGATGGAGACCGGCGCCGCCCGCTCCTACACCGGCGCCCTCACCCTGTCCGACCTGCGTGTCAAGGTCGCCCCCGACGTCGAGCTGCCCGCGCGCCCGTACGTCACCGACCCGGTCGTGCTCACCAGCGGCACCGTGGACCACAGCCCGCTGCGGGTGGCCGTCATGTCGGACGCCCAGTTCATCGCCCGCAGCCCCGACAGCGACATCGTCCAGGCCACCCGCCGCACCCTGCGCGACATCGCCGCCGCCAAACCCGAACTCCTCGTCATCGACGGCGACTTCGTCGACGAGGCGGCCCCGGCCGACTTCGCCCTAGCCCGCACCCTGCTCGACGAGTTCGACCAGCTGACCGGCCACAGCATCCCCTGGCACTACGTGCCCGGCAACCACGAGGTGATGGGCCCCGGCACCATCGACAACTTCAAGGCCGCCTTCGGCGACACCAAGCAGGTCTTCGACGTCAAGGGCACCCGCTTCGTCACCCTGAACAGCTCGCTCGGCAGCCTGCGCGCCGGCGGCTTCGACCAGGTCGCCGGCCTGCGCTCGGCCCTGGACGACGCCGCGAAGGACCCGGACGTCACCGGCCTGCTGCTGTTCGAGCACCACCCGACCCGCGACCCGCTGCCCGACCAGGGCAGCCAGCTCGGCGACCGCAAGGAGGCCGCCCTCGTCGAGCAGTGGCTGGGCGACTTCCGGGCCGCCGGCAAGTCCGCCGCCATGGTCACCGGCCACGTCGGGGCCTTCCACGCGAGCAGCGTCGACGGCGTGCCCTACCTGATCAACGGCAACGCGGGCAAGGGCCCGGCCTCCGAACCCGGACGCGGCGGCTTCACCGGCTGGACCATGCTCGGCGTCAACCCCGCCGCCGGCAAGGTCACCGACCCCTACGCCGTGCCCGACGACGCCTCCGCGTGGCTGCGCGCCGAGGTCAGGGCCCGAGCGGACGCCGTCGCCCTCCAGGCGCCCGCCGCGCTCGGCCTGCTCGACAGCGCGCCCGTCACCGCGACCCTCACCCAGGACGGCGACCGCACCGTGCCGGTGGCCTGGCCGGTCACCGCCCAGTGGGGCGGCGAGCGCGTACACATCGGCCCCGCCGCCGGCGCCCCGCGCACCGCCGTCGCCGCCTACGACCCGGCCGCCCGCACCCTGACCGGGCTGCGGCCGGGCACCGCGACGCTGACCGTCACCGTCGGCGGCATCACCGCCCGCCAGGACGTCACCGTCGGCACCGCGCCCGTCTGCACCACCACCGTGCGCGGCACCCGCAGCAAGCCGCTCGCCGTCACCTCCGGCGTCACCTGCCTGGACGGCGCCACCGTCACCGGCCCCGTGCTCGTCCAGCCCGGCGCCGCCCTGGTGGCCACCGGCTCCACCGTCGAGGGCCCGCTGTCGGCCCGCGGCGCGGCCGCCGTCGTGCTGAGCGACACCCGCATCACCGGACCGGTCTCGGTCAGCGGCAGCACCGGACCGGTCGCCGTCCTGTGGTCCACCGTCACCGGACCGGCCCACCTGGCCCTCAACCAGGGCACCACCCTGCTCGCCGGCACCACCGTGAACGGACCGCTCGACTGCTCCGGCAACACCCCCGCCCCCACCGACGGCGGACACCCCAACACCGTGCACGGCCCCGTCTCCGGCCAGTGCGCGGCACGGTGACACCACCCGCGGCCGGCTGAGAACGGCCCGCCACCACCGAGGCCCGTGCGGGCGCCGTCCCCCGGCACCCGCACGGGCCCCGCCCGTTCAAGGACCGCACGGGCCCCGACCGCACGGGCCCCGACCGTTCGGGCCCCGCGTTCAGGCCCCGCCCGTTCGGGCGACGACCCCGGCGCGAAGGGAGCGGGGGTCACAGACCCCAGAAGGAACCGGTCAGCCCGACCGAACGCAGGTAGCCGGCCGCGGCGGCGGGTTCACGGCGCACGTACGGGCTGTGGAGGCGGCCCTCGTACCAGTGCGAGGCCAGACGCCACAAGGTGGGCAGGTTCAGGACGTAGCCGCGGTCGCGGCCGGTGGCGGCCAGCCAGCTGTCGACGCAGTCGGTGGAGCAGAAGAGACGCTGGTGGGCGCAGGTGTGCCGGACGTCGTCCCACATCCGGGTGGTGGGGACGAGGAAGTGGGCGACCTGGTCGCCGGCGGGCGGGGCCTCGCGGGTGACGGTCCAGGCATGGGGCCGGTCACAGGCCGGACAGGTGGTGGCGACCAGGGCCGGGGAGGCGCCGCGGACCAGGTGCGGCAGCGCGAAGGCGTCCCACGCGCAGCCGCCCCACCACAGGGTGGAGCCGCTCATGACGGAGAAGGCCGTCGGGACCGCCGAGAACGGGTGGGCCATCACGATCTCGTCGCGCTCGTCGATCACCAGGTGCCGGGTGAGGGCGAGTTGGCGCAGCCCGTTGCGCAGGGTCGATGAGTTCAGCCCGAGAGTCCTCACCAGTTGGTCGGGCTGCGGAGGGCGCCCGGTCTCGGCGAAGGTTCGATAGATGCTCTGGCGCAGCCGTTCCAGTTCCACGGCGCCAGCATGCCACAGGCGTGGCAGGCGTGGTGACAGTTCGTCAGAGTGTGTGGTCTCCGGCGGGGTGGACATCGGTACGGGTGGGTGTCTGCGCGAACGCGCTTGGGTGGGCGGGTGGTTGCGGCGGGGCGCCTCGGGTCTCCGGGGTCCTGGCGGGCGGGTGTCGGAGCCGGAGGTCCGGGCCTGCTGTCCCCCTGTCCCCCGCCGGTGGCGGTGGCCGCTGCCTCCTTCGACACCGGTCCCGTGCATCCCGATCGTTCGCAGGACCCCCTGTGCGCACAAAGCGGCTGCGCCGTGTATCGGCGCGGCAAGCATAAAGGGAACTGGTTAGCAGGCAGAAGGGTTCTCATCAGAGTCCTTGTATTCCAATCCAGTTGACCGATCGGGGGGCACCTGGACGGCATCAGGCACTTCACCGCAATGCCCGATATTGACCGATGATCCCCCTTGCTCCGATTGTGGATCTTTGACCGCCGGCCAGGACAAAGTGACTCTCCTTCACATCCGTTGGGGGGCTTGCCAGGTGATCTAGACTTTGGCCCGGCATTACCGACTTGATGGATCAGGCCGACTGGAAGGGCAGGAAGGTGCTGGAGAGTTCGCTTCGCCATGCCCGTCGGACCGGTTTCCACAAGGCGGGAATCGGCCGTTTCCAGCCCCCGCCCTCTCCGACCCTCGTCAAGCCGAACCGGAGGGATATGTTTGATGAACAGTCGTATACGCAGGTGTGCGGCGACCGGGAGGGCCCGCAGTTCCCGCGGCCGCAGCCGCGCTCAGTGTGTCGGCCTTCGTATCCGCCGGTACCGTGCCCGTGGGCGACACCGCCACCCGGGCCCCGGACGTGCCCCGTGGGCGGCTTCCCGGAGCGTCGGTAAGAGCCCCGGAAATGCCCCGGCCGCCGTCGTCGGACGCGGTGTCACCGGCTGGCCGAAATCCTTCCTTCATCATCTGACTTCGTAGTCACTCTGTTTCTAGGAACTGAACTCATGCTTCGTAAGACCTCATCCCGCACCTGGCGGGCGGGCATACTGGCCGCCGCCGTCGGCGCCGGTGCCCTGACCACCTTCTCCGCCGCTCCGGCCGGTGCCGTCACCGGCACCCCCGCCGCCGACGGCGCCTACGCCTACACCGCCCGCCTGGACATCGGCAACAACGTCCGTGCCTGCACCGGCGCGCTGATCGACCCGTACTGGATCATCACCGCCGCTTCCTGCTTCGCCGACAACCCGGCCCAGCCCACCGCCCTGGCGGCCGGCGCGCCGAAGTGGAAGACCACCGCCACCGTCGGCCGCACCGACCTCACCACCACCGGGGCCGGCAAGACCGTCGAGGTGACGGAACTGGTGCCGCGTCAGGACCGTGACCTGGTCATGGCCCGCCTGGCCACCCCGGTCGACGGCATAGCCCCGCTCGCCCTCGCCACCACCGCCCCGGCGACGGGCGAGAGCCTGCGGGTGGCCGGCTACGGCCGCACCACCACCGACTGGGCGCCGGTCAAGCTGCACTCCGGCCTGTTCACCCTCAACACCGTCAAGCCGACCGCCGTCGACACCACCGGGGTCAACGGCGCGGCCGTGTGCAAGGGCGACACCGGCGCCCCCACCATCCGCGAGACCAACGGCAGGGCCGAGCTGGTGGCCGTCGCCTCCCTCTCCTGGCAGGGCGGCTGCCTCGGCACCCCCGCCACCGAGACCCGCACCGGCGCCACCAGCACCCGCACCGACGACCTGGGCGCGTGGATCAACAAGACCCGCCACACCACGCCGTCCGGCACGGTCGTCACCGGCACGCCGTTCACGATCGCCGACCCCGCCGACGGGCACCTGGTCACCTACCTCCAGGACAGCAAGAACCACCTGTGGTCCGTCGACCCCAACGACGAGGGCTGGACCGACCTCGGCGTCTACGCCGCGTCCTCGCCCACCGCCGTCGTCAACCCGGCCGACAACCACGTCGTGGTCTACGTCAACGGCCCGGACAACAAGCTGTACTCGTACGACACCCGGACCGGGCAGTGGACCCCGTTCGTCCTCACCACCTCCGGTACCGCCCTGGCGCCCGACGCGGTGCCGCGCACCGTCGTCGACCCCGCCGACGGGCACCTCGTCACCTACGTCCGCGACACCGCCCACCACCTGTGGTCCGTCGACCCGCAGGGCGAGGGCTGGAAGGACCACGGGGCGCTGGCCGCCACCGACCCCGTCCCGGTGATCAACCCCAACGACGGGCATGTCGTCGTCTACGTCAACGGGCCGAACAACCAGCTGAACTCCTTCGACGAGCGCGGCGCCGGCCGTGTCGAGTTCGTCCCCACCCCGGCCGGCACCGTGATGGCCCCCGACGCCGTCCCGAGCACCGTCGTGAACCCCGCCAACGGGCACTTCACCACCTTCGTCCGCGACACCAACAGCACCCTGTGGTCCGTCGACCCGCTGGGCTCCGGCTGGGCCAGCCACGGAACGATGGCCGCCACCGACCCGGTCGCCGTCGTCAACCCGGCCGACAACCACGTCGTGGTCTACGTCAACGGGCCGAACAACCAGCTGTACTCCTTCGACCTGCAGACCGGGCAGTGGACCCCGTTCGTCCGCACCCCCGCCGGCACCGTGCTGGCCGCCGACGCCGTCCCGCAGACCGTCGCCGACCCGGTCACCAGGCACCTGGTCACCTTCGTCCGTGACACCAACAGCACCCTGTGGTCCGTCGACCCCCAGGGCCCGGGCTGGATCCGCTACTACGGCGGCCCCTCCGCCCCCTGACCCGGCCTCACACACCACCTCCGGGCCGGTGACCACACGGCCACCGGCCCGGCACCAACCGGCTCTTCGTGTCCCGAGAGGAACTGAACTCATGTCTCGCACGGCTTCGCCCCGCATCTGGAAGGCGGGCATGCTGGCCGCCGCCGTCGGCGCCGGTGCCCTGACCACCTTCTCCGCCGCTCCGGCCGGTGCCGTCACCGGCGACGCGGCCGCCGACGGCGCCTACGCCTACACCGCCCGCCTGGACATCGGCAACAACGTCCGTGCCTGCACCGGCGCGCTGGTGGACCGCAACTGGATCATCACCGCCGCTTCCTGCTTCGCCGACAACCCGGCCCAGCCCACCGCCCTGGCCGCGGGCGCGCCGAAGTGGAAGACCACCGCCACCATCGGCCGCACCGACCTCACCACCACCGCCGGGAAGACCGCGGACATCGTCGAGCTGGTACCGCGTCAGGACCGCGACCTGGTCATGGCCCGCCTCGCCACACCCGTCGACGGCATAGCCCCGCTCACCCTCGCCACCACCACCCCCGCCGCCGGCGAGAGCCTGCGGGTGGCCAGCTACGGCCGCACCACCACCGACTGGGCGCCGGTCAAGCTGCACTCCGGCCTGTTCACCCTCAACACCGTCAAGCCGACCGCCGTCGACACCACCGGGGTCAACGGCGCGGCCGTGTGCAAGGGCGACACCGGCGCCCCCGCCATCCGCGAGACCAACGGCAGGGCGGAGCTGGTGGCCGTCGCGTCCCTGTCCTGGCAGGGCGGCTGCCTCGGCACCCCCGCCACCGAGACCCGCACCGGCGCCACCAGCACCCGCACCGACGACGTCGCCGGCTGGGTGCAGCAGGTCCGCGCCACCGCGCTGGGCTGGAAGACCCAGGCCCTGGTCAAGGGCGACACCGGCCTCTACCAGGCCACCCGCCTCTACGACGGCTCCTGGACCCCGTTCGAGGACGTCCAGGCCAAGGCCGGCAGCACCGGCGGCGTGCGCGTCGCCTCCACGGCCGGCATCAACGGCGACACCCACATCGTCACCCTCGGCGGCGACGGGCGCCTGCACCACGCCATCCACCGCCTCGACGGCACCTGGCAGCCCTTCGGCGACGTCAACACCGTCGCCGGCAACCTCAACGACATCACCCAGGTGGCCACCGCCAGCGTCGGCGGCGACCTGCACGTCGTCGTGGTGGCCGAGGGCGGCCAGGTCTTCCACACCGTCCGCCTCGCCAACGGGACCTGGGCCGGCTTCGGCCCGGTCTTCGGCGCCACCGGACCGCTGAGCGGCATCACCACCGTCGCGGCCGCCGGCGTGGGCAACGACCTGCACGTCGCCGCCGTCGCGGACGGGAAGCTCTACCACACCCGGCGCACCGGCGACGGGACCTGGAGCGGCTGGGGAGCAGTGGCCTCCGAGGCCGGCGCCACCGGTCCCGTGACCTCCGTCGCCATGGCCCGCCAGGGCGACGCCGTCAACGTCGCCGTCCTCACCGACAACGGCGCCAACCAGTACCACACCATCTGGTTCCCGAACCAGACCTGGCAGCCCTTCCGCTCCCTGAGCGGCGTCCTGGGCCAGGTCACCGCCACCTCCATCAGCGCGGCACCCGTCGACCAGGACGTCCAGTTCGCGGTCGTCACCAACGACAACCGTGTCCTGACCACCGCCCGCCTCGCCGACGGCGGCTGGAACCCCGCCACCGCCCTCAACCTCCAGGGGATCACCGGCAACCACACCGGCACCGCCCTCACCGGCACCCTCTGACACCGCCCCACGACAGGCCCGGGGGCGGACGGCCACACGGCCGCCCGCCCCCGGGCGCACCGAACACACCGAACGCGCCGACATGGCCCCGGGCCCGGGTACGGGCCGCCCCGGCCACGGACCGGGCGCGGCCCGGCAGGACACCGCGCCCACGTGGCCGGGGCGCAGGCGGCCGTGGCACTGCCCGGCCGCGGCGCTGCGTTCCGGCAGGCGTCGCCGGCCCGGGACTTCCCGGGGCTCCCCGGGGCTCCCGGTCCGCGTGGCCGGGGGTGTTTGAGACGCGGGCGGGGCGTACGCGTCGCCGACGCGCTACCGGGGCCCCGGTGGTGCGGGCGGAAGAACGCCCGCCTCGGGGCCTCGGTCGCCGGCCCCGCGCCGCCGGTGGCGGGCGGCGGGCGGCCAAACCGGCGTGTGAGAGCCCACCGGTGGCGCCCCGCACCACGAGGCGCCGGCGCACCGGTCTTGGCCCCGTCTCCCGGCAGGCCGCAGGATGTGCGCTGTTCAGCCGACTTCAGGCTCTCGTACGGCTTCCACCTGGGAGGATCCCATGCTGACCTCGCGCGCCTGCGCCGCTGCCGTCACCGCCGTCCTGCTCGCCGCCGGCACCGCCGCGACGGCGCTGCCGGCCCACGCCGCCGGTCCGAGCGGCCGCCTGGCCGCCCTCAGCCGCTTCGACGACGGCAGCTTCGAGACCCCCAAGGTGGCGGCCAACACCTTCCAGGACCTCGTGGCGGGGCAGACCATCGGGCCCTGGCAGGTCACGAGCGGATCGGTCGACCTGATCGGCGCCGGATTCTGGCAGGCCGCCGAGGGCGACCAGTCCGTCGACCTCAACGGCTCCGCCCCCGGGTCCGTCTCCCAGGCCTTCACCACGGTGCCGGGGGCGGCCTACACCGTGACCTACTCCCTCGCGGGCAACCCGGACGCGGCACCGGCGGTGAAGACCGGCCAGGCCCTCGTCGACGGCCAGGACTTCCAGGACTTCACCTTCAACACCGCCGGCCGCAACCGGGCCGCCATGGGCTACGTGACCCGCCAGTTCACCTTCGTGGCGACCAGCGCCGCCACCACGCTGGCGTTCGCCAGCACCACCCCCAACAGCGCCGCCGGACCGGTCGTGGACAACGTCCAGGTCCAGCGGTGCGCGCCCTGCCCCTCCTGCAACTGACCGTGCCCCCGGGGGCAGGCGGCACGGTCCGCCCGCCCCCGCCGGGAGCGGGGGACGGGGCACTTCGGTGAACGTCCGGAAAAGCGGAACCCGCAGTAGCGTTTCCGCGGATAGATTCGGGTACTGATCGGCCGTCACCGGGGGGACGGCGTCCCCGGTTGCGGGCCGTGGCCTCCCGCGTGCCGGTTTCGGCCCGCGCAGAACAGGACTGCCCATGACCCACGCCCAGCCCGCCCTGCCCCGGCGCACCGTCCTGGGGGCGATAGGCGCCGGCGCCGTCGCCCTCGCCGTCACCCCCGCCGCGTCCGCCGCCGCGCCCGCCCCCGCCGCCGGGACCCCGGGCGCCGCGGGCGGCGGGCTCGCGGGCGGTGTGCCGCAGACCCGGGCCATCTCGCCGGCCGGGACGGCCGCCACCCGGGTACGGGCCGGCTTCCCGATCCGCTACGCGGCCGTGAGCTGGCAGGGGCCGCGCCGCGGCGCCTCGATCCGCTTCCACCGCGCCGGCGAGACCGGCCCGTGGCAGCCGCTGCCGGCCGGCTGCGCCGGCGGCCCGGACGGACACGAGAGCGCCGGCGCAGGCGCGCTGGTCGCCGCCGGCGGCGCGGACGGCTACGACCTGCACCTGCCCGACGGCGCCTCCCGGGTGCGCAGCGCCGCGATCGACACGGCGCACGGGCCGGTGCGCGCGCAGGCCCGTGCGGTGGCCGGTCCGCTGTCGTTCTGCGGGGTGGAGTACCTGTCGCGAGCCGCGTGGGGTGCGGACGAGTCGAAGCGGTTCAAGGACGGGGTGGAGAACTCCCCCGTCAAGTACTACCCGCTGCAGACGCTGACGGTGCACCACACGGACACCGTGAACGCCGACCCGGACCCGGCGGCGAGTGTGCGGGCGGTCTACGAGTACCACGCGGTGACCCTGGACTGGGGCGACATCGGCTACCACTTCCTGATCGACGAGGCCGGGCGGGTCTACGAGGGCCGCTGGTCGGGCGATGACGGCATCCCGGCACACGACGCGGCCGGGAACGTGGTGACGGCGTTCCACACCTCGGGCTTCAACTCGGGGAACCTGGGCATCGCGCTGCTGGGCACGCTGAGCGGGCAGGCGCCGACCGGGGCGGCCCGGCGTTCGCTGACGGTGCTGCTGGGCGCGCTGACCCGGGCGCACGGGCTGGACCCGCGGGCGCACACGACGTTCGTCAATCCCGTCAACGGGGTGACCAGGCCGGTGGACATGATCAGCGGTCACCGGGACTGGCTGGCCACCGACTGCCCGGGCGGGGTGATGTACGCGTCGCTGCCGCAGCTGCGTGCGGACGTGGCGGCGCTGGGCCGAGCCGTTCGCGGGGGTTGAGCGGGGTGTGCCGGGGCCGCCCGTCCGTGGTCCGGGCGGGCGGCCCCGGGCCGGTTCAGCGCTGGAGGACGATCTCGGGGTAGCGCGGTGACGGGCCGTCGAACAGGACGGTTGGACGGTGGCGCAGCTGGAGGTCGAAGAAGGCGGTCAGATAGGCGCGTTGGGCGGTGATGGCGTGCGGGCCGTCGCCGGTGCCGAGGAAGTGGTCGAGGTCGGCGGCGGTCCAGGCGATGGCGGGCCGGGCCCGGGGCAGCAGGAGCTCGAAGTCGGTGTAGGACAGGTGCCCGGAGCCGGTGAGGTCCAACTGGCGTCGCCAGCCGGTGAGTTCGGGCCACAGGATGTCCCACATGGCGTCGCGGGCGGGGCTGTCCCAGGCGGAGCTCATGAGCAGGACGGGCCGGGTCAGGCCGTCGGTGGCGGGGGCGCCGAAGACGGGGCCGTCGAGGCTGGCGCCGGCCTGGACGCGGGGGTCGTCGTGGAGGGTCTGCAGGGTGGTGGCGCCGCCCATGGAGTGGCCGAACATGCCGACGGTGGCGGGGTCGAGGGCGGCGGCGCCTTTCTCTACCCCACCAACAAGCTCAACCACCCCCACCCAGCCGTTGGCCGCCACCGATTCCCGGTATGAGCCACAACGGCGCACCGTGGCGGTCTCCCTCGCGATGGCCCTCGCCCCAGAGCTCCGGTGCGGGGGCCACGGGCGTGCCGGCCTTACTCCTCCAATCGCTTGAGTTCACCGGGCCCACCGGGTTCTCCAGGCCCACCAGGCCCACCAGGTTCACCGGGCCCACCGGGTTCTCCAGGCCCACCAGGTTCACCGGGCCCACCGGGTTCACCGGGCTCACCGGGCTCCCCGGGCTCACCAGGTTCACCGGGCTCACCAGGTTCACCGGGCTCCCCGGGCTCCCCGGGCTCCCCGGGCTCCCCGGGCTCTCCGGGCCCACCGGGCCCACCAGGCCCACCAGGCCCACCAGGCCCACCAGGCCCACCAGGCTCCCCAGGCTCCCCAGGCTCACCGGGCTCACCGGGCTCCCCAGGTCCCCCCGGATCGCTGGACGACACGCTCGACACCGTGTTCGCGGCGGTGGTGACCGTCTGAGCCGCCGTTCCCGCCAGGGTGGCGGTGGCCCCGATCACCACCCCGACCGGGCCGCCGCCCAGCGCCACCACCGCGGCTCCGATGTCCCCGGCGAGACGGCCGATCGCCGCGAACACGCTCGCTATCGCGTTCAGCGCCGAGACGATGCTCGATCCGTCACTGAGATTGATCCTGCCGATCAGATCGATGGCATTGGCGGACGTGGTCTCCACATCCACCACATGCTGGATGACCGATCCGGCCACCGTGCCGAGCACGCCGACGTGCTTGGACAGTGAATCCTTGAGGTTGTTGACCTGGTTCTGCACCTCCTGCATGGAGTTGCCTTTGGCAATGGCCTGCACCACGTTGCCGAACGCGGCGCCGATGTCCCCCACCGCAGGGCTGCCCGCCTGTTTGACGGCCGCCTGGATCTGGTTCGCCAGCTGGCCCGACTGGGTCAGGCTGTTCTGTATCGACTGTGCGTCCGCAGGCGCAGAGACCGGTACTTGGAAGAAAGTGTTGCCATTCGACATACGACGCTCCCGTGACCTCGTTCTCCATCGATTTCTTCTGATGCTGTTCAGCGCCGGATCGGGACGCTCTCCTCGTCCCGCACCCGCCGCGGCTCCCGGTCGATGACCCGCACCTGCCCGGTCTCGGAGCCGGCATCCAGCTCGTACAGCGCCGCCAGGACGCGTTCGACGCTCACGATGCGCGGAAAGGTGTTGGGGGCGACCACGTTGACCCGGACCCCGGCGGGGGCGAGTTCCGCCGCCAGGTGCCGGCTCGCGATGTCGAGCGCGGCCTTGCAGGCGCTGTATCCGAGCTGACCGGTGCCGGGGAAGGCTCTGGAGGCGGCCACCGACGACAGGTTGATGACATTTCGACGGTGCAGCCGGTTGTCCTCGGGGATCGCCCGCCACGACTTCTCGTAGAGCTCGGCGACCACCTGCAACGGCCGCACCACGTTGACCAGGAACTGCCGTGGCAGACGCGCCAGGAAATCGAGCGAGGTCCCCGGCCCCCAGTCGTACAGCACGGCGCTGTTGACGACCAGGTCCACCCGGCCGAACGCGGCGAGTGCCAGCTCGGCGATCCGCCCGGGGCTGCCCGGCTCGGCCAGGTCCGCGGCGATCGGATAGAACGTGGTGTGCCGCTCGTGCACCGGCGGGGCCTGGTTCAGCGGGTCGACCACCTGCTCGTACCGGCGCTCGGCCCCGGCGGGGCAGGTCCGGTAGACCGCCGCGATGCGATATCGCGACGACAGGGAACGCAGAAAGGCTCCGCCCAGGCGGCCCCCGGCGCCCAGGAACAGGCACACCCGTGGCTCGGACATCACGGCATCACCGCCCACTCGCTCTGGCCCAGCGCACGATCTCCCGGTCCGTCCACCGGGTCACGGCGTCCTCCTTGCTCCGGTGCAGCCAGAGAACGAGCGAATTGCGCTGCGTCGTGCTCGCCAGATAGGTGTGGAACGAGGTGGGCGTGCATTCGAAGGCGAGCATTCCGTTGTCCGTCGGGGGCACCAGCACGGTCGGTTCGGTGACGGCGGTGGTCCGGTCGAGGTACAGCCCGGTCTCACCGCCGCGCCCCGGAAACCACGGCCCGTTGTCCAGGTAGTACAGGACGGCCACCGCCCGCACCCGTTCCACGGTCTCCAGGCCCGGCTCCGACGTGGTGCCGTACCGGTAGCTGCACCGCCCGGAGTCGGCGAGATTGACCCCGTCCGGGTGCGGCCGCGCCACGAACCAGCCCGGGTTGAGATCGTTGTGCACCTGGCCGCTGGCGGCGCCGGCCTCGTGGTGGTGCAGCGAGGCGTTGACGTCGCAGGTGACCGGCACGTCGAAGACGCGGGACAGCGCATCGCGGAACTCCGAGGACAGGAAAGCCTCGAACGCCCCACGGTAGCCTGGTCGGAAGCTGTGACCGGTCGCGTCATAGCCGCGCATGTTCCGCTGGAAGCCGTCCGTCCCGTCGACGGCCAGCAGCTGTCGGAGCTCCAGGGCCATCTGCTCGTACCGGGTGCGGCGGAACACCGGCTCGGCCCAGAGATGCCGGAACGGATACTCCCGCAGCCGCCACCGGCGCCCGTCGAGAATCTCATCGAGGCTGCTGTTCACCGCTCGCCCTCCGGGATGACCTGGGTGGAGGCGTACAAGGCTCGGAAATGTTCCTCTACCGACAGCCTGAACGGCCTTGCCGGAGTCGGCAACTCGGGGTGCCTCCGGTGAACACCGCTTTCATCCTTGGCAGTTGTGGACGCCAGGCGGACTCGACCCTTCGCCTCCCGAGTTGCACCACACATGGAACGGCCGGAAACTGATTGCGGGCGGGGCTCGCAAGGCAGAACTGCCGACTCTGCGCTTTGTACTGAGCGATGGTCACCGATTCACGGAGCGCGGACCGGGTAAGGCCTGTCCGCCCCGGGGGCGGCGGGCGTGCACGAAGGGGGGCTTCCTCCCGTAGGAGTCACGATGCAGCAGAGCGTCCAAGACGCCTTCATTCCGTTCACCGAACCGCTTGAAGGCCGCGTGCACTTCATGTATCTCGACATCAAGAGCCTGGTGTCCACCGGGGTGGGCAACCTGCTCGACGCCGACGATCCCTCGAACCTCGGGAGCAACGCGCATCTGCTGCCCGATGCCTTCACCCTGAACTGGGTCGACAAGAACTCCGGCGCTTCGGCCGCGCATGCCGACATCGAGCAGGAGTACCAGACGGTCAAGTCCAGCGGCACCTCCCACGCCCTGCTGCCGCAGAAGGAGGCGGTCACCACGCTGCGGATCGACGACGCGGCGATCGACGGGCTGATCACGAGCAAGCTGGCCGACTTCGAGAGCCAGGTGAAGGGACGGGCAGCGTTCAGCGATCTGGACAACTGGCCCGCCGAGGGCCAGCTCGGTCTGTTCAGCATGGTGTGGGCGCTCGGGCCGCTCTTCCACTTCCCGAACTTCGAGGCCGCGGCCTCGGCCGGCCCCGTGGACTGGCTCACCATGGCGCGGGAGAGCCATATGACCGACACCGACAACCCCGGGGTGGTCCCGCGGAACGTGCTCGACGGGCTGCTCTTCACCCTGGCCGGCTGGAAGGCCTCGACCTCGGGCGACTTCACCCAACTCGCCTACGACCCCGCGCAGAAGCTCGACGCCAACATGCGCTCGGGGAACTTCCCCGTCCCGCTGAACCTGGCGGTCGGCGTGCAGACCGCCCTGGAGAAGCTCGGCTTCGACCCGAACGGTCTCGACGGCATCTTCGGGCCGGGCACGCAGGCCGCCCTGGTCAAGTTCCAGCAGTCCAACCAGCTCAGCGAGACGCCCGGCGCCGGTGGCATCGACGACGTCCCACAGGAGACCGTCGACGCCCTGGGATCCCAGCTCGACACCGCCGGAGTCTCCCACTTCCCGTAGCCTGCCGGCCCCCGCCCGGCCCTGACGCCTCTGCCCCCGGGGGCTCGCGGCGCGCCCGGCAGGCGCGCCGCGAGCCCGTGCGCCCGTCCCGATGCCCCAAGAGGACCTCAGGGAACAGGCCGTTCACGACCGGGGGTTCACCCCTCGCTGCCCACGCCCGTGGCGATCTTGCCGAGGCTCTGCCAGCCCGGCCCGGCCGCCGTGTCGCCGCCGTTGTTCCGGTACGCGGTCACCGATCCGTCGTCGTTGATGTAGAGGTAGTCGGCCCGGCCGTCACCGTCGAAGTCCGCCCAGCGCACATGGCTGCTCACCTCGGGTGCGCTGCCCGGCACCGGGGTGTTGCCGGGCAGCCAGCCGCTGCTGAAGGCCTGGTCGAGTGCGGGGAAGAAGGCGTCCGCCATCCGCTTGTAGCCGGCGTCCCTGGGGTGCAGGTCCCCGACACCCGCGAACTCGGTGGTGGGATCCAGCGCGGGCGCGTCCACATAGCGGAAGTGGCGGCCCAGTTGTGCCTGGGCCGGCTCGAACTGGCTGATCCGGGAGTTGTACTGCTGGATCAGGCCGGGCAGGGCGGTGCCGGCCGGGCAGCCCGGGCAGGCGGTGGTCGGTATCAGGCCCTGCAGAATGACGGTGATGCCCGGCCGGGCGGTGTAGATCCGGTCGAGCAGTTGCTTGAGACGGTCCGGGGCGTGGGCCGGGTCGTCGTTGTTCTGCAGGTCGTTGAGCCCGAGGTGCAGCAGGACCACGTCCGGGCGCTGGAGGCCGAGCCAGCTGTCGACACCGCCGCTGATGTCGTTGATCCGCCAGCCGCCGTGCCCCTCGTGGCTCCGCTCCCCGAACGTGGCCGGGCCGTCCGAGCCGGAGCCGACGAAGTGCACGGTGTACCGGGTCTGCGCGGCGACGTCGCCCGCCAGCGGCTCACGGTAGCCACCCCAGTCGCTGCTGCCGAAGCCCTGGGTGATCGAGTCGCCCAGCGGCATCACCCTGAGCACGGGCGGGGCGGTGGCGGCCGGGGCGGCGGTGGCGGCACCGGATCCGAGGCCGAGCACGCCGCCGGCCGCGCCGAGCAACGCGGCCATGGCAAGCGGTAGGAACCTTTTCACGAGCTGTCCCCCTACAGATGGTGATGAAGCATCAGGGGGGTGCGTTCGCGCACCCCGGCGGCGATCCTGTCGCATCCCATCGGCGCCGACGCGGCCGGGGTCAGCTCCGATGATCTTCAGGTCCGGGAGTGAGTGACCAGACAGGCCCCGTTCGGCCTCCGCTGACTCCGGGTGACCGGGCGGGCTCCCCACCCGGTCACGAGGACGCAGCCCACGCGGAGTGGGGAGTCGGCCACGTCGACTTCCCACTCCGCGGCTCGGCCGAAACTCACGCAAAGGCAGCCGCCGCGGCGCCTCCTCGGGGGGCTCCCCCGGGCCCTGGTGCTGCCCGGCGCGTCGCCGTCCGGCGACACCGGGGAAAAATAATTCCACCGCGGCGAGCTGTGGCCTGCTACAGTCGACTTAGTTGCAGTAGTGGTTCCCATGAACTTTGTGTGCGCCTGCTGATGTATTCGCAGGTGCATTTTTGTTTCCCGGCTCTTTTTCCGGGCGGGTCATCATCGCGGCGACTCGAAGTCCGCACAGTGCGGGCTTCGGACAGCCCTTGAAGGAGAATTTTTTATGGCTAATGGCACTGTGAAGTGGTTCAACGCGGAAAAGGGCTTCGGCTTCATCGAGCAGGAGGGTGGCGGCCCCGACGTCTTCGCCCACTACTCGAACATCAACGCCAACGGCTTCCGTGAGCTGCTCGAGGGCCAGAAGGTCGAGTTCGACGTCACGCAGGGCCAGAAGGGCCCGCAGGCCGAGAACATTCGTCCGCTGTAGTTTTTCTGCCATGGCACCCGCCTAGCAGCGAGGGGCCCGCACCGCGTACATGCCCGGTGCGGGCCCCTCGGCATTGCGCCACGACCGGTCCCCGGCCACTCAGGCCCCCTGGCTCCGCCACCGGCGGCCATCCCCACGCGAGACGCACAGCGCCGCGTCCGGATCGGCGCCCCGCCGTGACATCTCACGGTTCGAGGTTCTTCGCTCCCGCACTCCGCACGTCCGGTGAGCGCCGACCATAGGCGACGTGCCGCAACGGTTTCACCGTCCACGCTCCGCTCGTCACAGTTTCTGGCCCGTTCCTTGCGATCTCTGCCGCACCCGCGCCGCAGAGCCCTCCTCGTGACGTGCCGCACCGAGGAAGGTTTCCGCATGAACCGCTCCAGTCGCTCCTCACACCAGAACTCCGGCTCCCGCTCCGGCGGCGGCTCCCGGTCCCGCTCGGGCGGCGGCCGGCGCTTCACCGGCCCGACCGGGCGTCAGGGCTCATCGCCGCAGGGCGAGTTCGCGATGCCGGTCAGCACCACACCGGCGCTGCCCGCCGTCGAGTCCTTCGGCGAGCTGGACATGCCCAAGGCCCTGCTCTCGACGCTGACCCGCCAGGGCGTTACCTCGCCGTTCCCGATCCAGGCCGCCACGCTGCCCAACTCGCTGGCCGGACGCGACGTACTCGGCCGAGGCCGTACGGGCTCCGGCAAGACCATCGCGTTCGGCCTCGCCCTGCTGGCCCGCACGGCCGGCCGCCGCGCCGAGCCGCGCCGCCCGCTGGCCCTGGTGCTCGTCCCCACCCGGGAGCTCGCCCAGCAGGTCACCGAGGCGCTCACCCCCTACGCCCACTCGGTGCGACTGCGGCTGGCGACCGTGGTCGGCGGGATGTCGATCGGCCGCCAGGCCCAGGCGCTGAACCGGGGCGCGGAGGTCGTCGTCGCCACCCCCGGCCGGCTCAAGGACCTGATCCAGCGCGGTGACTGCCGACTCGACGAGGTCGGCATCACGGTGCTCGACGAGGCCGACCAGATGGCCGACCTGGGCTTCCTGCCGCAGGTCACCGAACTGCTCGACCAGGTCGCCGCCGACGGTCAGACGATGCTGTTCTCCGCGACCCTGGACCGCAACGTCGACCGGCTCGTGCGCCGCTTCCTCAACGACCCCGTCACCCACTCGGTGGACCCGTCCGCCGCCACGGTCAGCACCATGGAGCACCACGTGCTCCATGTGCAGAACCACGACAAGAACGCCACGATCGCCCACATCGCCTCCCGCGAGGGCGGTGTGATCATGTTCATCGACACCAAGCACGGCGCCGACCGCCTGGTCGAGGACCTGCTCGCCAACGGGGTGAAGGCCGCCGCGCTGCACGGCGGCAAGTCCCAGCCCCAGCGCACCCGCACCCTCGAACAGTTCCGCTCCGGCCGGGTCACCGCGCTGATCGCCACCAACGTCGCCGCCCGGGGCATCCACATCGACGGACTGGACCTGGTCGTCAACCTCGACCCGCCGGCCGACCACAAGGACTACCTGCACCGCGGCGGCCGCACCGCACGGGCCGGCGAGTCCGGCACCGTGGTCACTCTCGTCCTGCCCAACCAGCGCCGCGAAACGGCCCGCATGATGGCCACCGCGGGCATCACCCCCACCGCCAGCCGGGTCCACTCCAGCGACGGGGAGCTCGCCCGCATCACCGGCGCCCGCGTCCCCACCGGCATCCCGGTCGTGATCGCCGACCCCGTCGTGGAACGCCCCCGCCGCAGCGCCTCCGCCAACCGCGGCCGCCGCAGCCGCCCCGCCGCCGGCACCGGCACCAGCGCCGGCACCGGCCGTAACCCGCAGGGCGCGGCCGGCTCCCGCCGCCGGGCGCCGAGGCGCGTCGCCCTCGCCGCGTAGGACGCCGCACCTGCCCGGCCCGCGCGGCGGGCCGGGCCCGCGACGACCGCAGGACGGACGCCGGACGCCGAAGCCCGCGGCCCCGTCGAACGCTCTCCCCGCCAGTGCCCTGATCGCCGCCGTCATCGGCGGGACCGACGCGAAGGAGCCACGCCCATGACCGTCACGCTCGAACACCCCACCGCCGCCACCGCCACGGTCGGCGACCTCATGACACGCCCGGAGCTGCAGATCAGCGACGATGTCATGGTCGACACGGCGATGGACATCCTCCGGAGCTCCGGCGCCGACCACGCCCTGGTCCGCGACGAGGAGGGCCGCTGCGCCGGGCTGCTGACCCGCCTGCACCTCGCGCCGTTCCAGGCCCGGTCCTGGTACACCGAACGCACCCCGGTCCGCGACATCGTGCACGACCGCGCCCCGTTCGCCACCGCCGACATGCCCGCCACGGTCGCGGCCGCCGCCATGCGCTCCCGGGGCCTGGACGCGTGGCCGGTGGTGGACCACGACGGCCACGTCATCGGCCTGCTCAGCCTCCAGGCGCCGTCCGGCCCGCCCCGGACCGGCTGCTGACACGAGCGGACGGGTCCACGGGGAACCGGACGATTCCGCCCCCTGGACCTCGCTCACCCCGCTCATGCCGCCCCTGGTGGACTTCGTCCACCAGGGGCGGAGTGCGCCCCGAAGCCGCGTAGCGCCGGGCAGGAGCCGCCGGCGCGGCTCTCAGCCGCCGACCGCCGGGCCCGTCTGCCGTATGCCCGGCCGGTCCCCCGTACCGGCCGGTCGCTCCGAGCATGGCGGACGGTCGCAATCGTCGTCTTGTACGAATGCGCAGTTTCGGAGCGGCGGGCCGCACGACGCCCCCGCGGAGAACGAGCCCGGGGGTCAGCCCGCGTGGTGGCGGGGCCGGCCCGCCGCCAGGACGGCGCTGGTCACCCGTCCCGCCAAGCGGTCCGTCGGTTCGGGCGGGACGGCCGCCCGGCGGGAGGCGAGGAACTCGCGTGGGGAGCAGCCCACCATCCCCCGGAAGGTGCGGTCGAGGTGCGACTGGTCGTAGAACCCGCACTGCGAGGCGATCCGGGCGCCGTCCCAGTCCGGTCGCCGCTCCAGCACCGTCAGCGTCCGCTGCAGGCGGATGATCTTCGCGACCTGTTTCGGCGGCACCCCGAGGTGCTCGCGGAAGCGCAGTTCGAGGCGTCGGCGGCTCCAGCCGGTGCCCTCCACCAGCGCCCTGACCGGCACCAGCCCGTGGGAGCGGCGCAGTTCGTGCCAGGCCCAGGCGACGGAGGGCTCCCACGGCCGTCCGTCCACCAGCCGGGACGCGAAGAAGGCGTCGAGGAGCGCGAACCGCGCGCCCCAGCCGGGGGCCTCCGCCAGTCGGCCGGCCAGGCCGCGCAGCGACTTGCCCAGCACCTCCCCGGCGTCGGCCCACTGGCCGCCCAACTCGCCTGCCGCCGGCCCGAGGAGGTGGAAGGCGCCCTGGGGCGTGAGCGAGACCGTGAGGCCGTAGAGCCGGCCGCCGTGCTCGGCGATCGTCGCCGTGCGGCGCAGCCCGGCGGCCACCGAGCCGAACGACTCCGGCGGTGTCGCGGCCACCGCGTCGGTCAGCCGCATGGCGCCCTCGAAGCCGATCGCCAAGGTGACGACGTCGGTCGGCACCTCCAGCCGGCGCCTGGGCTGACGGAGCGTCATGTCGTAACCCCGGTAGCCGAGGACGTACGGACGGAGCGGCTCCGCCGGTGCGCCGTACGCCATCTCGCACTCCGCATCCATCGCCCCGTGTTCCAGGTCCATCGCAACTCCCATGGTCGGCCCACCGATTGGCATGCGCACGACCTATCATAGGGCAGCGGCGTTGTCTCGACAGGTGAGAACAGTTTTCTTGGCAGGCGAGATGAGGCACAATCATCCGTATGGGAAAGACTTACGAACGCATCGACGGCCGACTGCGGAAGTTCATCGAAAGTCAGCCCGTCTACTTCGTCGCCACCGCGCCGCTCGCCGCCGACGGACACGTCAACGTCTCACCGAAGGGCCGGTCCGGCACCCTCGCCGTGATCGACGAACTCACCGTCGCCTACCTCGACTTCGGCGGCTCGACCGCCGAGACCATCGCCCATCTGCGGGAGAACGGCCGGATCACCCTGATGTGGTGCGCCTTCGACGGCCCGCCCACCGTGGTGCGGGTGCACGGCCGGGGCGAGCCGGTGTTCCGCGACGACCCGCGCTTCGCCGGCCTGCTGGGCCGGTTCGACGAGGGCGCCGACGGCTCCGGGCTGCGTGCGATCGTGCTGGTGAGGGCCGACCGGGTCGGCGACTCCTGCGGGTTCGCCGTCCCGCTGATGGACTACCGGTCCGACCGCGACCTGCACGAGCAGTACTTCGGCCGCAAGACGGAGGACGAGTTCAACACCTACTGCGAGGGCAAGGAGTACGTCGGCAGCAGCATCGACGGCCTCCCCGCGCTCCCCCTGCCCCTCCCGCCGCGCCCCGCATGACCAGAGGCCGTCGGCACACCGGCATCGGCGTGACGACGACGCCCGTGCCGCCGTCCACGGCCGGGAGCCCTCGCGCAGCACCGCGCGAGGGCTCCCGGCCGCCTTGGGCGGGCGGGTGAACTACCGCTTCATGTAGACGCTGTCCATGAAATCGATGATCTGCTGATCCGTCAGCCGGTGTCCCTCGCGGTGCCCCATGGCGAGGTCAGCCTCACTGATCATGCCGACCAGGCGCTCCCCGTCGATGACCGGGATACGGCGGATCTGGTGCTGCTCCATCTTCTTCAGCACCACGTCCATGCTGTCCTCGGCACGGACACAGTGCAGGTGCCCGGCCAGCTCCATGGCCGTCATGTCGGCCGGTTCCTTGCCCTCCGCGATACATCGGACGACGATGTCGCGGTCGGTGATGATGCCCTTCAGCTTCTGGTCGTTGCCGCAGATCGGGAGGGCGCCGACGTGCATGTCGCGCATCATCATGGCGGCTTCGGCGAGGGTCTGGTCGGCGCGGATGCACTGGGCGCCGGTGTGCATGATGTCTCGGGCAGTGGTCACTGGGACTCCTTCACAGGTCTCCCCCGAGCTCTCGGTGTACCTCTGCGATCACCATAAGCAACACTTTGGCGGCCCGCGAGCCCACCGCCCGATACTGGAGGCGTGACCCAGGATCTCGCCGAGGTGGTCGACGAAGCCGTGCGGGCCCGGCCCGCGACGGCGCTGCGCCCGTATGTGGCCTGGTACTCCGGGTACCGCCGGCGCGGCATCGCGCCCGCCGTGCACCGGGGCCTGCCGTCGCCGTACCTGACCTTCATCCTCACGCTGGACGAGCCGCTCACCATCGCCGGACACCCCGATCCCGCGCAGCCTCCCGCCGTCTACGCCACCCTCCTCGGCGGGCTGCACACCTCCCCCGCGCTGATCACCCACGACGGCCGCCAGTCGGGTGTCCAGCTCGCCGTCCACCCGCTGGCCGCCCGGGCGCTGTTCGGCCTGCCCGCCGGGGAGCTGGCCGGGATCAGCCTGCCGGCCGAGGACGTCCTCGGCCCGTTCGGCGAGCGCCTCCAGGAGGAACTGCGGACCGCCGCCGGCTGGCCCGAGCGGTTCGCCGTGCTGGACGGGGCGCTGCTGCGGGCCGCCCGCCCGTCCGGACGGGTGCCGGCCGAGGTCGGGTGGGCCTGGCGGGCGCTCCGCCGCAGCGGCGGGACGCTGCCGGTGGCGGAGCTGGCGCGGGAGACCGGGTGGAGCAGCCGCCATCTGCGCGACCGGTTCCGCCAGGAGACCGGGCTGACGCCGAAGGCCGCCGCCCGGGTGATCCGCTTCGACCGGGCCCGCCGGCTGCTCGCCGCGTCCGGGCCCCGGCCCCGGCTCGCGGAGCCGGCCGTCTCCTGCGGTTACTTCGACCAGGCCCATCTGGCCCGCGAGTTCCGGGCGCTGGCCGGGTGCGCGCCGAGCGCCTGGCTGGCCGCGGAGGGGCCGGACGCGGCGAAGTTCCGAAACGTCCAAGGCGGGGTGGGCACGGCGGCGGCAGAGTGGGAGCCGTCACCCCGGCCTGAGTAGGGCGGGTCCGACGATTCGCCCGCCTGGCGGGAGTCGTCGGACCCGCCCGCCCCAGGCGACCCCGCTCCGAGGAGGCACGCAGCCATGGACACTCCGACTCCCGCTCCGCAGGTCTGGCCCAGCCTGCACGCCCGCGACGCCCGGGCCCTGATCCGCTTCCTGGTCGACGCCTTCGGCTTCCAGGAGGTCGTCACGTACGGCGAGGGCGAGTTCGTCGCGCACGCCGAACTCGCCTGGCCCGAGGGCGGCGGTGTGATGCTGGGCTCCGACCGGGAGACCCCGGACGGCAGCCACCCCTGGCCCGGCCGGACGGGCGGCTTCACGGCGTACGTGGTCACGGCCGACCCGGACGGCGTGCACGCGCGTGCGGTCGCGGCCGGCGCCCGCATCACCACCGGGCCGCACGAGACCGACTACGGCTCGCGCGACTTCGCCGCCGCCGATCCGGAGGGCAACCACTGGTCCTTCGGCACCTACCCGGGCGCCCCGCGGCCTCCGGCGGCCGGCCGGGGCTGACCGGACGGGCGCGCGGGCGTACGCGCGCCCGGGGCCCCGCTTCCACCCCTCCGGTTGCAGGCGGCCCGGGGGACGACAAGGCTCGGAAGGAGCGGGAGCACCGGGTCGGCTTCCGGTCCGGCCACGGACCGTGAGAAGAGGCGATCGTACGCAGGCCGGACGACAGGGCCGAGGGCGCCGCCGGGCGCCGGGCCGGCTTCCCCCTCCCCCGTCCCCTCGTCGACAGGAGTCCCCGATGATTCTCTTCCTGATCATCGTGCTGCTCGCGGTGGTCTTCGGCTTCGTCGGCGCCCTGGTCAAGGGCCTGCTCTGGCTGATGATCATCGGCATCGTGCTGTTCGTCGTCGCGCTCGTCTTCGGCGGCGTGTCCCTCGGCCGCCACTCGCGCAGATGACCGGCGGCCGTCCGCGCTCCCGGCCGGGGGTGAAGACGGCCCCCGGAAACCGCCGCCCCGCGCCCAGGGCTTCCCGGGCACGGGGCGGTGGCAGGGCGGCGGTCGGCACCGCCCCGGGAATCGTCCCTAGCCCTTGCGCAGGACCGTGATGAACTCCTGGGCGAGATCCAGGAGTTCGTCCGCCGTGGAGGTGGTCAGCTGGGCGTCGACGAAGACCTCGTCCGCCCCCGCCTCGACGGCGGAACGCAGATAGTCGCAGACCTGACGGACCGTCCCCCGCTTGTGGGTGTGCGCCGGATCGGCCGGGGACGCGGTGATGGTCGGATTCGCCCGTACGACCATGCGCAGCCGGGCCGGATCCCGGTCCGCCTCTTCGGCCGCCCGCAGGGCCAGGCCCCAGAGACCGGTCAGATGGGGCAGCGGCATCGCCGCCGCCAGCCAGCCGTCACCCCGGCGTCCGACCCGTTCCAACGCCGCCGGGCCGAACCCGCCCAGCAGGATCGGCGGCCGTGGCCGCTGCGCGGGCTTGCGGGGGATCCGGGACGCCGGGACGTCGAACAGCGCCCCCCGGTGCGCCACCACGTCCGACGTCCAGATGGCCTCCAGGAGGTCGAGCGTCTCCTCCAGGCGGGCGCCCCGGCCCTGCCAGGGCACGCCGGCCGCGGTGTACTCGTCGCGCAGCCAGCCCAGGCCGATGCCGACATCCAGGCGCCCGTGGCTCAGCAGGTCCAGGGTGGTCAGGGTCCGGGCGAGCAGAACGGGCGGCTGCCAGAGGGCGTTGAGGGTGCTGCTGCCCAGCCGTACCCGCTCGGTGGCGGTGGCGGCCAGGGTCAGTGTGAGCAGCGGGTCCAGGTTGGTGGCGAACTCCTCGGGCATGGGATCACCGCCCGGGTACGGGTCGCTGGGCTCGACCGGCCCGAGGATCCGGTCACCGACCCACAGGCTGTCGTATCCCATGGCCTCCAGTGCCCGGCTGGACTCGACGACGAGATCCGGGTCGGCGAAGACGCCGAACTGGGGAACGGAGAATCCGATCCGCATCAGAAAACCTCCTCAGGTCTTACTCGAAGAATGCTGCCCTACCCGGGAATCCGGTTCGGTACCGCCGGTGGTTACAGCCGGGCCCGGCCGTAACCACCGGCGGCCACAGCGGTTGTGCAGGTGGTGCCGGCAGGCCACCGTCCTGACCCGGCGGGGCCCGCAGGCGCGCACGGCCCGCCGACGGCCGGCCGCACAACGACACGGAGGTACGCGATGAGCAACGGGAGCGACCGTTCCTCGACGACGAGGTCAGCCGTGATTCCCCCGCAGGGCCCGGAGAGTGCCGGGCAACGGGCGGCCGCGCAGATGCTCGCGCTCCGGGAGGTCGTCCTTCCGGCGGCGGTGATCGGCGCCGCCATCGAGCTCCTGGGGGAGCGCCTGCGCGATCCGGACCCGGTGACCCGGGAGGCGGCCGCCGCGGTGGTCGCCCGGTTGCGCGCCTCGGTCACGGACGGCGACCCGGACTGAAGGTTCACACCTTCGGGCGTGCCCGGCCGGGTCCATCGGCGGCGGAGCGTGACCAGCGGAGGCCGGCGCGGGTTGTTCCCACCGTGACAGACCCCGCGCATACCGGCCACCCTCCCGCAGCCCGGACGAACTGGGCCCTCGTCCATCCCGTCCTGGCCGCTCTCACCCAGGCCGGCGTGCCGCTCGGCAGGGGCGACCTCCAGCAGCTCCACCACGTGGCGGCGCTCGGCCCGGGGTTCGTCCACACCCTGGCGCGCTGGCTGCGGTCGGCGCATCACGCGCCGCCGCCTCCCGAGGTCGCCGCGTCCGCCGGCCCGCCCGCCTTCCCGGAGGCCGTCCACCCGCCGGCCGTGCCCCGTGACGAGGGCGGCGCCGCCGGGACGCGACGGCTGAAGGTGTCCTGAGGGGCGTCCGGTCGTCCCTCCCCCCGGGTCAGGATCCCGACGGCCGCGGGCCGTCGGGATCGGCCCTGTGCTCGGCGAGGGCCGACAGCAGCTCCTCGATCGCGGTGAGCCGCCGCTGCAACGCGGCGATGTCACCGCGGGTGGCGCCCTGCTCCGCGGGCTTGAGCGTGATGACCAGCTGTCCGTCCGGCTCCAGCCGCCCGGTGCGGACATCGCTGATGGTGTCGCCGTTCTGCATGCGGACGGCGTGTTTGATCTCCGAGGGGCGCAGCGCCAGGCGCCGTACCGCCCCGGGCACCAGGGCGCCGTCCCGGACGACGGTGGTCGCGGTCCCCTCCAGCAGCCGTGCCGCCCTCGGATCGCCGGCCAGCCAGCGGGTCACCGCGGAGTTGACGGCGACCAGGGTCACCGCCCCGACCACACCGCCGAGGAGGCTGTTGTCCGCGCCGATGACGGCGTTCTGCACGACGTTCGACAGCAGGAAGATGACCACGAAGTCGAAGGTGTTGAGGCCGGCGAGGCCGCGTTTTCCGGCCAGTCGGAACAGCAGCACGAGCAGGGCGTAGACCGCGACCGTGCGAATGATCTTCTCGATGACCGGCATCTGAATGATCACCAGGTCGCGCCACATACCCCGCTCCTCGCAAGCCCGCCGGTGGGGCGGCAACAGCCCGAGCACCGACGCTACGCGCGTCGGCCCCCACGCCCTGCCCGACACCCCGGCACCCCGCCCCGCCCCGGTCCGGCGAGGCGGCCGGGCAGAGCGGGGCGTCGGGTCCGGGCGGCACTGACGGCTCCTTTAGGTCGGATGACCTATTTTTGTCGCATGAACCTCCTCACGGACGTCCACGACGACCTGACCTTCGACGCCGACGGCCCCGTCCTCCTGGTCGGCGGCTACGGCACCGTCGGCACGGAACTGGCGCGGCTCGCCGCCTCCCACTGGCCGCTGCTGCTGACCGGCCGCTCGGAACAGCGCGGGGCCGCACTCGCGCAGGAGCTCGGCGGCACCGAGGTGCGGCGCTGGGACCTCACCGACCCGACGCCCTTCACCGCCGCCGTCCGCGCCGTGGCGAGCGTGGTCAACGACCCCGACGACCGGGTGCTGCGCGCAGCCGTCCGGTCCGGCGTCCCCTACGTCGACGTGACCCGCTGGACGGCTCGGCTGCAACGGGCCGCCACCGTGGCGGCACTGCTGCGCCCGACGGCGCCGGTGCTGCTCTCCTCCGCCTGGATGGGCGGGGTGACCAGCCTGGTCACGGCCGCCCTGGCGGAGCGGCTCGGCGGGGCCGACCGGGTCGAGACCGCCATCCGGTGGGACCTCGCGGACCGGGCCGGCGCCGACTCGGTGGAGTTCATGGACCGGCTCGGCCTCGACTACGAGGTGGTGCGGGACGGCCGCCGCCGTTCGGTGGCCCCGCTCAGCGGCCCGCGCACCGTCCGGATCGGCGACTCCCCCACCCGGGTCGCCGGGATCGACACCCCCGAGCAGTTCACCCTCCCGCTCACCCTCGGCACCACCACGGCCGCCACCAGGATCGGCTTCAGCTCCCGGGCCAGTACCACGGCGCTGCTCGCCGCCAAGCACGCCGGGCTCTTCCGCTGGGGCCGGGGCGAGCGCTGGGAGCCCGCCCGCCGCGCTCTGCTGTACTCACCGGGCGCGGGCGGCGTGGCCCGGCTGCGGATCGACGTCGGGCACGGCGGACACGGGCTGAGCGCGGTGGTGGAGGACCGCGCGGGGCAGGCCCATCTGACGGCGGTCGGCGCACTGCTGGGCCTGCGCCGGGCCCTGGGCACGGACGGCGCCGCGCCGCCGGTGGGTGTGGCGTTCCCCGAGCAGACGCCCCGGCCGGACCAGGTCCTGGCCGATCTCGCGGCGGTCGGCGTCACCGTCGCCGTCCGCGCCGACGCGCGGACGGGCGCCGACAGCCGGACCGGGGCCGCCGCGTGAGCGGCAAGGGCGAACAGCGTCGGGCGCAACTGCTGGACGCGGCCGAGGAGTTGCTGGCCACCGCGGGCGGCACCGAGCTGTCGATGCGGGCGGTCGCGGCGGCGGCGGGCGTCCGGCTCGGGCATCTGCAGTACTACTTCCCGACGTACGCGGCGCTGGTCGCCGCCGTGCTGGAGCGGGTGCTCGGACGGTCGGCGGAACGGCTGGCGCCGCTGCTCGGACAGCCGGCCGAGGAGGCCCAGCTGGTCCGGGCGCTGCTGGCCGAGCAGGACGACGCCCGGCTGGTCCGGCTGTTCGCCGAACTGTGGGCGCTGGCGGCCCGCGACGAGGCGGTGGCGGGCGCCGTCCGGGCCTTCTACGCCGAGTACCGGGACCAGGTCGCGGCGTTCCTCGCGGCGCGCCGGCCCGAGCTGCCGGAGCCGGTGCGGCGGGCCCGGGCGCAGGTGTTCGTGATGCTCGTCGAGGGCGCGGCGCTGTTCCGCTCCGGCATCGCGGGCGAGCGCGACCCGGCGGCCGACGAGGAACTGGTCCGGACCGCCCGGGCCCTGCTCGCGCCGTAGGGACCCGCCGGGCAGACTGGCAACGGAGGCCCGGCGGAGGCTCGGAGGCGGCCATGCCGCAGATGGTGGTGGACGGGCGCACCCTCGCGCTCTCGCACCTCGACAAGGTGTACTACCCGCGGACGGGCACGCTCAAGGGCGAGGTACTGCGCTACTACGCGGCCGTGCACACCGCTCTGCTGCCGCACCTGCGCGACCGTCCGGTCTCCTTCCTGCGCTGCCCGGACGGGGTGGAGGGCGAGGTGTTCATCGCCAGGAACCCGCCCGCCGGGACCCCGCGCTGGGTGCGCACGGTGGAGGTGCCGAGCGACGGCGGAGACCTTCGGCAGGTGGTCCTGGACGACGGCGCCGCCCTGCTCTGGGCGGCGAACCTCGGCTGTCTGGAGCTGCACGTGCCGCAGTGGCACGCCGCCGCGCCCGGGCTCGCCGACCGGCTGGTCCTGGACCTCGACCCGGGCGAGGGCGCCTCCGTGCTGACCTGCCGGACGGTGGCGGGGCTACTGCGTGAACGGCTGGCGGCGGACGGGCTCGACGCCTGGGTGAAGACCTCCGGGTCCAAGGGGCTGCACCTGATGGTGCCGCTGGAACCGACGCCGAGCGCACGGGTCTCCGGGTACGCCAGGCAGCTGGCCGCCGCGCTGGAGGCGGAGCGTCCGGACCTGGTGGTGCACACCATGGCGAAGGCCCGGCGCACCGGGCGGGTGCTGGTGGACTGGTCGCAGAACGCCGCCAGGAAGACCACCGCCGCGCCCTACACCGTCCGGGCCCGGGCCCGCCCGACGGTCTCCGCACCGCTCTCCTGGGCGGAGCTCGCGCGGGCACGGTCGGCGGAGGAGCTGGTGTTCACCATCGCGGAGGTGCCGGGGCGGCTGGCCGAGCACGGGGATCTCCTCGCGCCGCTGCTCGACCCGGCACGAGCCCGTCCGCTGCCGCCGGCCGCCCGGTCGGCGGCTCCCCCTGCCCTGGCTCCCCCTGCTGGCACGGCCCCCACTGCCCCGGCGGCCGCCGGGGCTCGCGCCGCCCGGCCCGCCGGTCCCGTCGTCCTGGAGCCGCCGGTGGAGGTGATGCGCCCGGCCGCCGTGCCGGCCGTCCCGCCGCAGGACGGGCTGGGCGGCGGGGGTGTGCTGTACGAGCTCAAGCTGGACGGCTTCCGCTGTGTGGCCTTCGCGCGCGGCCGGCGCCCGCCGTACCTCCAGTCCCGCTCCGGGCGGGATCTCGCGCCCGACTTCCCCTCGATCGCCGCCGCCGTCGCCCGGCTGCCCGCCGGGCTGGTGCTGGACGCGGAGCTGGTCGCCTGGCACGACGGCCGGTTCGCCTTCGAGGAACTGCTCCGCACCCGGCAGGACCGGACGGCCGGCGACGTGGCCCTCGGCCTGATCGCCTTCGACGTCCTCGCCCTGCCCGGGCGCGACGTGCGGCGGCTGCCGCTCACCGACCGGCGCCGGCTGCTGCTCGCGGCGCTCGCCGACGTACCGCCGCCGGTCCAGCCGGTGCTGGCGACCACCGACCGGGCGGAGGCGATGAGCTGGATGGAGCGGCTGGCCGACACCGGTGTGGAGGGCCTGGTCTGCAAGGCCGCCGGCTCCGGCTACCGTGCCCGCGGCGCCGGCCGGCTCTGGGTGAAGTACCGGCGCGGTGACACCGTCGACGCGACGGTGCGCGCCGTCGTGGGAACGCCCGCCCGGCCGCTCGCGCTGGTCCTGGAACTCGACGACGGCCGGGTCCTGCTCTCCGCCCCGCGGCTGACCCCGGTGCAGGCCCACCGGGTCACGGAGGCGGCGGCCGGCCGGCTGGGCCCACCGGTGCGCGACCCGGACCACGGGAGCATCCTGCCGCTGACCGCGGCACTGCGGGCCGAGGTCACCGTCACCCCCGGGCGTCCGCCGACGGCGGCCTTCGTCCGGCTCCGGGGCGACTGAGGACGCCTAATGTCTTCGGGCCCTGCCGGCGTGCGCGAACTCGGTGACCAGGGTGTCGTTGAACACCGGGAGGTCGGCCGGCTTGCGGCTGGAGACCAGGACACCCGGGCCCGCCCGGCAGACGTGGACCTCCTCGTCCACCCACCGGGCGCCCGCGTTGACCAGATCGGTCCGGATGCTCGGCCAGGAGGTCAGCGTCCGCCCGCGCACGGCGTCCGCCTCCACCAGCGTCCACGGGCCGTGGCAGATCACCGCGACCGGCCGGCCGGACGCGCAGAAGGCGCGGACGAAGGCGACGGCGGCCGGATCCATCCGCAGGATGTCGGGGTTGGCGACCCCGCCGGGCAGGACGAGACCGTCGTAGCGGACGAGGTCCGCCTCGGCGGCGACCTCGTCCACCGGGAAGGTGTCGCCGCGGTCCAGGTGCCGGAACGCCTGGACCCGCCCGGGCTTGGTGGAGACCAGCCTCGGCGTGCCTCCGGCCTCGGCCACGGCCTGCCAGGGGGAGGTCAGTTCGACCTGCTCGACGCCTTTCGGCGCGACCAGGAAGGCGACCGTCCGGCCGGTGAGGGTGACCAGGGGCATCGGGGTTCACCCCGTGTAGTGCTCGGCCAGCGCGGAGCGGCCGCGGGCGGTCAGCTCGACGGCCGAGGGCGGCGGGGCGGAGCGGACCCGGGCGCGCGGGCAGTCGAGGTGGACCACCAGTTCCAGGTGGTCGATCCGGGACACCAGCCCGACCGGGACGAGCACCCGGGCGCCGGGCACCCAGGGCCCGGTGTCCACCAGCAGGTGGTCGGCGGCATCGCTCTCCACCCGGCCGAGCAGGCCGTCGGTCGCCTCCACCTCGTAGCCCGCCAGGCTCAGATCGGCAGCGTGATGGGAGCCCGGACGGTACTCCCACAGGTCGGTGGTCATCACGCCTCCGGTTGGTCCCAGGGACGGCGTTCGGGGGGCTCCGGGCGCTCGCCGGGCCCGGCGCTCCGGCCGTACGCGTCGTCCTCGCGCCGGTCACGGCTCGCGGTGCGACGGCGCAGCAGCACCGCCGCGGCGGCCGCGACGGCCACCGACGCCGCCCACACCACCCCGAGGGCCGTCAGCACCGGCACGGTCGGCGTCCGCACACCGATGCTGAGGCAGATCGCCGACATCACCAGGGCGGTCAGCAGCACAGCCGGCGGCACCCGGTGCGGCGCGCCGTGCAGCACGCCCCGGAAGCGGCCGGACTGCTTGGCGCCCATCGTGCTCAACCGCCGGTCCAGACGGGTGTCCTGGCGGAGGTCGCACTCGATCTCCTCGAGGAGCCGGCGTTCCCGTCCGCTCAACGCGGGTCCGTCCATCTCGGTCACCTCCGACACTTCCGGTGACGTCCTCACACCCGGGCGGTTGCCCGGTGCGGTGGTGCGTTAACCGCTCCGGCCGGCCGGTGCGGCGGGAGCCGCCGTCGGACCGAAGGCCCTGGGGCGGGCCAGCAGGCTGTCGTCCAGCACCCGGAGCAGGGCGGCGGCGTCGCGGTGCACCTCGGCCGCGCCGGCCGCCCGCAGCTCGGGACCGCCGTCACCACCGGTCTCCACCGCGACGCACGTCACCCCGGCCTGCCGCGCCGCCCGCACTTCGCGCACGCTCCCGGCCAGGTAGACGGCGTGCGACGGCGAGCCGTCCACCAGGTCGAGGGCGGCGCGAACCGGGTCGCGGCCCGGGTCGGTCACGGTCAGGGCGGGCGCCCTGGCCGGGCCCGGCCCGGTCAGCACCACCGTCCAGCCACGGGCGGCGCACTCGTGCAGCAGCTCGGCGGAACCGGGCAGCGCGTCACCCCAGTCGGTTCCGAAGAGTGCTGCCGAGATGACCGTCATGGCCCACCGTTCCCGTTCCGTCCCGCGCGGGCCCCGCTCCCGCACCACGCACCGGCGCGCCCTTCCAGGTTAGGCCCCTACCCCCGGCCCGCGCCCGGCGCGGACGCTCCCGGCACCACACCGCCCGGGCCGGGCGGTCACCGGACCGGCAGGGCGGCCGGCTCGGGGTCGGTGGCGAGCCGGGCGTGCAGGTGCTCGGCGTGGTACTCGCCGTCGCCGAAGCGGTGGGAGGCGCGCAGAATGCCCTCGGCGGGGTAGCCGCAGCGCTCGGCGACCCGGCAGGACTCCTCGTTCCCCACCGCGTGGGCGATCTCTGTCCGGCGGGTGCCGGCCGTGGTGATGCCCCAGCTGGTGACGGCCCGGGTGGCCCGGGTGGCGACGCCGCGGCCCCGGGCGCCCGGCAGCAGCCAGTAGCCGATCATCGCCAGCCCGTCCGCGCGGTCGATCCACCGCAGGGCGACATTGCCCAGCAGTTCGCCGCCGGCGGTGTCGGTGACGGCGAACGCGGCCGTGGTGCCGTTCGCCCAGCCGGTCGCCCAGCGGTCGAGGTACGCCTCGGCCCCGGCCCGGTCGGCGGCGCGGATCGGGTTCCACAGGGCTATCGCGGGATCGGCCGCCGCGGCGATCACACCGGCCACCGCACCGCCCGGGATGTCCGTCTCCCGGCTCCACGGGCGCAGCAGGAGGTCGCCCAGGTCCAGCGTGGCCGGGGCGAAGGGACGGTGGTCGGCGGTGGTTTCCACGGGGTTCATCCGTCCTTCCTACCCCGCCCCGAGCCCCCGCACCACCGGTTTTTCACCGCCCGGCGCGACACCCGCGGGGCGGTGACGGCGGCGCCCGGTGGCGGCAGGCCGTGAGGCCGTGCCGCCACCGGGCGCGGGTGCGGAGCCCGTCAGATCCGGGCGAGGTAGCCGTTGTCGACCAGCCAGAGCACGTTCAGCCTGGCCGGGCCGCCCGGCACCAGGGCGGCGTCGAGCTGGTACTGCAGGCCGTAGCCGGGCTGGCCGAACCAGGGGGCGATCGGGCCGGCGTGCACCTTGAACGGCTTCAGCACCTTGTAGTCGTGGTAGTTGCAGGTGGCCGCCGGGTTGCTGTCGAGGCTCTGCGGCGGGATCGAGCGGGTGGCGTAGGGCAGGCCCTCCGGGGCGAGGAAGGAGCCGTACTCGCTGCCGTAGCGGTCGATGTTCTGGTTCGGGTAGAGGGTGAGCTCGAACTCGATCGGCGTGCCGTCGGGCAGCGTGACGTAGCCGTTGGCCGGCGGGTAGATCCAGCCCGGGCTGCCGTTGTTGGCGGTGGGGCTGTAGTAGGTGGCGAGGAACTTGTCCTCGGAGAGGTTGCCGGTGCGCTTGTAGCCGATCAGCTCGCGGCCGACCGGGCCGGTGGTCGGCAGGTCCTCGGGGCCGAGGCGCGGGTCGCCGTGGTGGTCGGCGGCCGAGCACTCGTTGGACGGGGTGGCGCCGGCCGCGGCAGCGGACGCCGGGACGCCCGGGGCGAGGAGGGCGACGACCGCGGCGAGCGGCGCGACGAGCAGGCGAAGGCGAAGGCGCACGATGTCTCCGTCGTAAAGGCGTCATAGTGACGTCGTATCAGCGTGGGAGCGGATCGAAGGACGGCTGGTCACCCTCCGTGTCCGAGCTGACACCTAGGCAATCGGATCAGATGATCCTTCGTCAATACGACTGATCCATATGGCTGTCGAATTCTCCGATTTCGGCCAACCGGCGTGCGGGACTGCATCAGGGCGTGGAAACTGAAAGGTCGCACGCGGGGCGCGCGCCCCGTTCGAACGCAAGTCCGCCGTCACCGACTGCTGGGCGCGATCCTGCCGAGCGCGTGCAGCAGCCGGTCGAGGGCGTCCCTGGAGTTGGGCTCGGTCAGGTTGACCATCAGCCGGAAGGCCACCTTCAGCAGGGCCGGGTGGCCGAGGCCGAGCGCACCGGCCGCGCCGAGCAGCCGGGGGCGGCCCAGCACGTCGGCGACGACCCGGCCGAGCGCGAAGTAGCCGTCGTAGGCGGAGCGCAGGGCCTGCGGGTAGGCGCGCAGGGCGAGTTCACGGCCGCGGTCGGTGCGCCGGGCCAGCGCCTGGACGATCGTCTCGGCGGCGTAGCGGCCGGACTCCATCGCGTACGCGATGCCCTCGCCGGTCGCCGGGCTGACCGTGCCGCCCGCGTCGCCGACCAGCAACAGGCCTTCGGCGTAGTGGGGTTGGCGGTTGAGGCCCATCGGGAGGGCGGAGCCGCGGACGGGCTCGGTGACGCCGTCGGGGGTGTAGCCGTACTCGGGGGGCAGCTCGGCGCACCAGCGCCGGAGCAGGTCCCGCCAGTCCAGCTCGCGGGCCACGGCGCCCGTGTCCAGCACGCCCAGGCCGACGTTGGCGGTACCGTCGCCCATCCCGAACACCCAGGCGTAGCCGGGCAGCAGGCGGCGGGCCGGGTCCCTGGGGTCGCGCAGGTCCAGCCAGGCCTCCAGGTAACGGTCCTCGTGCCGGGGGGTGGTGAAGTACGTCCGGTAGGCGACGCCCATCGCCCGGTCGGTGCGGCGGTAGCGCTTCATCGCGAGCGACAGCCGGGTCGAGTTGCCGTCGGCGGCGACCACCAGGGGCGCGTGGTAGGAGACGGGCCGCCGCTCCTCGCCGAGGCGGGCCGTCACCCCGATGATCCGGCCGGTCCGCTCGTCCAGCAACGGGCCCGCCACGGAGGCCCGTTCGATCAGCCGGGCGCCGGCCGAGGCGGCGCGGCGGGCGAGCAGTTCGTCGAAGTCGGCCCGCCGCCGGACCAGTCCGTGCCCCGGGAAGGCCGACAGCTCCGGCCAGTCCAGCTCCAGCCGGCGCCGCCCGGAGACCAGGCGCAGCCCGCGGTTGTGCAGCCAGCCGGCCTCCTCGGAGACGTCGATGCCGAGATCGGTCAACTGCTTGACGACGCGCGGCGTCAGACCGTCCCCGCAGACCTTCTCGCGGGGGAAGGCCGACTTCTCCAGCAGCAGCACGTCGAGCCCGGTCCGGGCCAGGTGGTACGCGGTGGTGGAGCCCGCCGGGCCCGCGCCGACCACGATCACGTCCGCGCCGTCCTCCGCGCGGCCGACGCCGCCGTTACCGGACAACTGCTGCTCTGGGCCGGGCATCGCGCACTCCCACGGGTCTGGTCGGCTGTGGACTCAGCGGTCTCAGACGATAGGGACAGCGACGGCCGTGCCGCGCCCCGACACGCTGACCCGCCCCGAGGACCGGTCATTACCGGCCACCGGGGCGCAGGGGGTGGTGCGGTAGGCGGCGCACGCGGCGGCGTGGGAGCCACAGGAGGCGCGCGCGGCTCAGGGGTTGACCGCGAGCACCACGTACGCCGCCAGCACCGCCAGGTGCACCCCGCCCTGGAGCGGGGTGGCGCGGTTCGGGATGATGGTCAGCGTGCCCACCGCGACGGTGAGCGTGAGCAGCACCAGGTGCGCCGGGCCGAGGCCCAGCACCAGTGGTCCGGGGAGCCAGGCGGAGGCCACCGCGACCGCGGGGATGGTCAGCCCGATGCTCGCCAGCGCCGAACCGAGCGCCAGGTTGAGGCTGGTCTGCACCCGGTTGCGCAGGGCCGCGCGCAGCGCCGCGATGGTCTCCGGCAGCAGCACCAGCAGGGCGATCACCACACCGACCACCGAGGACGGCAGCCCGGCCGAGTAGACGGCGGACTCGATGGTCGGCGAGACGCCCTTGGCCAGGCCGACCACCGCGACCAGCCCGAGCGCCAGCAGCAGCAGGCTGATCGCCGCCGCCCGGGCGGTCGGCGGGTCGGCGTGGTCCTCCTCGTCGAGGACCGCGCCCTCGGCGCTGACGGGCAGGAAGTAGTCCCGGTGCCGGACCGTCAGGGTGGCGACGAACAGCCCGTACAGCACCAGCGAGGCGGTCGCCGCGAACACCAGCTGGGTGGAGGAGAACTGCGGGCCCGGCGAGCTGGTGGTGAAGGTCGGCAGCACCAGGCTGAGCGTGGCGAGGGTGCCGATGCCGGCGAGCGCCGCGCCGGTGCCCTCGGCGTTGAACACCGCGACCCGGTACTTGACGGCGGCGACCAGGAGGGAGAGGCCGAGGATGCCGTTGCAGGTGATCATCACGGCGGCGAACACGGTGTCCCTGGCCAGGGTGGCGGCCTTGTCGCCGCCGTCGGCCATCAGCGTGACGATCAGCGCCACCTCGATGACCGTCACGGCGACCGCCAGCACCAGGGAGCCGAACGGCTCCCCCACCCGGTGGGCGATCACCTCGGCGTGGTGCACGGCGGCGAGCACGGCGCCGGCGAGGAAGCAGGCCACCACGCCGACCACCCATCCGGGCAGGTCGCGGTGCCAGGTCAGGACGAGGGCGACGAAGGAGAGCACCGGAACGACGACGGTCCATTGCGCGGTGACTGCACGGAGCTTCGTGATCATGCGGCCGAGCATCCCAGACCGGACCCCCCGTCGCCGGGCAACGGCGCCGTGGCGGCCCGGCCGGTGTCGGGCCGCCACGGGGTCACGGCAGGGGCGCGCGGAGACACGCGGGGCCGCGCAAAGAGCCGCACGGGGCCGCGCAGAGGGCCGTGCTGAGCCGCCGTCGGGGCCCGTGGCACGGCCCGGCCGCCCGGGCCGCTCAGCCGCCGTACTCGGCGAGGTACGCCAGCACCTTCGTCACATGCGCCTTCACCCGGTCGGGTACGCCGCCCGCGTCGGCCACGGTCTTGTCGCTGGTCCGGTAGGCCGCCGTGACCAGGGCGGGCAGGTCGGTGGTGAAGCCCCGGCGCTTTATCTGCTGGTCCAGCCAGCAGACGTAGTTGCCCATCGAGGCGATCGCGTCGGCCGGGTCCATGTAGTCCTTGACGCCGTCGTGGTCGCCGTCCTGCGCCCAGGCGTTGAACACCGCGGGCGTCCACATCGCGATGCCGTACTCGTTGGTCCCGGGGCGGGCGGCCTTCGGGTCGAAGCCGCTCTCCCCCTTGATCATCGCGGCCAGCAGGACCGGGGTGATCTCGGGCTCGGGGCAGCGCCGGGCGGCGTCCCCGATCGGGCCGCGGAGCGCCTCGGGGACGTCGGAGCCGGCCGGGATCGCGCCGCGCGGCGGGGGCGGCGGCGCGCGGAGGTCCGGTGCGGCCGGCTCGGGGGCGCCGGTGAGGGCCAGGACGGCGGCGGCGGAGAGCAGGCCCGCCCCGGTTCGCAGGCCGGGCCGGCGGCGCGCGGCCGGCGGGCGGGTCTGCGGACCGGCGAGCAGGGCGGCGAGGTCGACCCGCGCCCGTGCCGCCCGGTCGGGGGTGAGGCAGGCGGTGACGGCCGCCCGCCACGGCTCGCGCAACGTCTCGTCCAGCCGCAGCGGCGCCGCGCCGCGCGCGTACGCCTGGGCGGCGAGCGAGCGGGCCCGGGCGGTGGCGCCGAGGAAGGGGTGCAGGCCGCCGGTGAGCAGTTGGTGGGCGATGACCCCGAAGGCCCAGATGTCGGCGCTCGGGCGCAGCGCGACACCGCGGGCGCCGGTGCGCTGGGACCACCACTCGGGTGGCACGTGGTCGGGCGAGCCGAGTGGCGGGGCGTAGGCGTGGGTGCCCTCCAGTTCGGCGGTGAGGCCGAAGTCGGCGAGCTTGGCGGTGCCGTCGGGCATCAGCAGGATGTTGGCGGGTTTGAGGTCGCCGTGCACCCAGCCTGCGGTGTGCATATGGGTGAGGCCGGCGCAGACGTCGGCGAGGACGCGCTCGGCGCCGGGGACGGGCAGGCCCGGGCGGGCGGTGGCGAGGACGTCCTGGAGGCTGTGGGCGGCGCGTTCCATCACCAGGGCGACGGCCCCGTCGAGGCCGGGGTGCGCGGGGTCGTCGATGGTGACCACGGCGAGGGTGCGGATCAGGTTGGGGTGGTCGGCGCGGCGGCTGAAGCTCATCTCGCTGCGGGCTATCTGCGCCATGGTCCGGCGCTGGCCCGGGCTGAGCCGGGCGGGGCGGAGGAACTTGACGGCGGCGTCGGGGCGGCCGCCCGGCGCGCGGGCGGCGTGGACGCTGCCCCAGGCGCCCGCGCCGATGAGTTCGCCGGTGCGGTAGCCGGCCACGGGGTAGCCGGGCGGGATGCCGAACGGCGGTTCGTCGGACCGGGTGGTGGGCCTCACCACGGGGTCAGCAGCCGCGCCGGGGCGGGAGCAGCGCCAGATGCTCCTCCCGGACGAGGTCGAACTTCAGTGCCAGTGCCACGAGTTCCTCCCTTTTTCCACCGGCCCGGGCGGCCCCGGGGTCGTCCTCGGGCGCCTCGCGCAGCCGCAGTTTGGTGGCCACCAGGTAGTCGATGTGGTAGTTGACGGCGGATCGGGTCAGCCCCCGGCAGGACGGCAGGGCGCGCAGCCGGGCCACCACGTCGGTGGCGCCGGGGACGACGGCGGCGGACGGCGAGCGCAGTCGCGGCTCGCAGAGGGCGAGCAGGACGAGGAAGTACTTGGCGGTCGGGTCCAGGGCGAACGGACTGACCGTCCGCTCGCCGCCGCCGGTCCCGGACCCGGCCTCCAGGTAGGCGTGTTGCGGTGCGAACACCTTGAAGGCGGCCGGTTCGCCGAGGGCCGGCAGCAGGACCCGGGAGAACTCGAACGGCACCGGCGCGCCGATCCGCCCGGGCGCCACCTTGACGTGCTCGCCGGCGCCCTCCAGGTTCTCCACCACGTACGTCGCGGAGGTGCTGAAGTTGGAGAGCCGCCAGTAGTCCTCGGCGGCGACGACCTCCCCCGCACGGCGGGAGACGCCCTGGTCGGCGAGGGGAATGACGGCGGGCCGGCCGGGCTCGCCGCGGCCGAAGACCGCGGCCTCCCCCGGGCCCATCCGCAGCAGTTCGGGCCGGCCGCGGAGCGCGGCTCCCGGGCGGGGTTCGGGCAGTTGCACGATGACCGTGTCCACGCAGCCACCTCCATGGGTCGGGTCGACCCTAGCGGCCCGAACGGCCTCGCGCCGCTGCGCCACTCGTACGAGTGAACGCGGTGGCGGCGGGCAGGAGTTGCCGGTCGGGCAGGCGCTGCCGGGTGGACGGCGGGCTGGCGAACGGTGCTGTCACCGGCTCCCTGAACGGCGTTCGCCGGGCCGCTGAACATCACACCAATTGGTCGCTGCATGTGGTTGAACGGTCACCTTGAGTGTGATGCAACGCACATATGTCATGCCCATGATTTATGCAAGACTCATCCCACAGAGTGAGATTCCCTTACTTTCCAAGGAGGTTCATATCATGCGCGCTCAAATCGCAGCCCTGATGGTCACGGTGGCAGGGATCACGGCAGGGCTGGCCGCCCCGGCCTCGGCGGCGACGGTGACGGACGAAACCGGGGCGGTGGCCTGCACCGCCGTGGCCAACCACCCGTGCGTCTGGCAGGAGAAGGACGGCGGAGGGGGCGTCGTCGGGGTCGCGCAGGTCTCGGCGGCCGACCCCGCGCACCTGACGCTGGTTCAGGTCGAGGTGCGGACGCAGCGCACCTGGGGCGGACCCTGGGTGACCGCCGCCTCCGCGACCACCGTGCAGGCCGGGTTCGCCAAGGCCGTCACGCCGCGGGTGGTCACCAGCGACCTCACCATCGTCTGCGCGACCGGCGGCCCGCTGCTGGACGTGACCCAGCGCGTCACCACCTGTACCAACCCCTTCTGATCCCCCCTCGGTCCAACGGGGATCCACCACGAGCCGGGGCCACGCGCCCCCTCTCCAGGGCCGGTCGCCGGGTCCGCAACCGGCGGCCGGCCCGCCCCTCGTGACACCGCCGACCGGGCCGACCACCCCTCCCCCGGCACCCTCAGCCGCCACTCGGGAAGTTCACGGCACGCGCTCAGGCCGAGGCCGCGCCAACCATGCGCCGAGCTCCTCCCCGAACCCGCCCGGCGTGTGCGACTCTATTTTTCCTGAACGGCCTTCTGGCGGTCCCGCAGCCAGCGGGCGAAGGCGTCCAGGGCCGGCACCGGGTCCCGGCGGCCGATGCCGATCCGGAACCGGTCGGCGGGCGTGGGGGTGAGCTCGGAGCGGTAGATGCTCGCCGGCAGCAGCAGGACGCCGGCCTGCTCGACCAGCGTGGTGCAGAACGCCTCGACACCGTCCGCACCCAGGTAGCGGGGGTAGGCGACACAGCCGCCGTCCGGCGCCCGCCAGTCGAAGAGCTCGGCGAACTCGGTGAAGAACTGGTCGAAGACCGGCAGGTTGGCGTCGATGATCGCGCGGTTGCGGGCCAGGATCTGCTCGCGGGCGTTGATGGCGATCCGGGCCAGGATCTCGCTGGGGGCGGAGTTGCAGATCGTGGTGTAGTGCTTGGCGCGCTCCAGCCGGGAGCGCAACTCCCGGTCGCGGCAGGCGATCCAGCCGATCCGCAGACCGGGCAGGCCGAGCGACTTGGAGGTGACGTTGAGCGAGAGGGCGCGCTCGGAGAGGTCGGCGGCCTGGGCCGGCGCGCGGGCGGGGTCGCGCTCCAGGCCGCGGTAGACCTCGTCGCTGAAGAGGCGGATGCCGCGTTCGTCGCAGAGTTCGGCGAGCCGGGCGAAGTCGGCCGCGTCGATGATCTTCCCGGTGGGGTTGTTGGGGAAGTTGACCGAGACGACCCGGGTGTTGGGGCGCAGCGCGGCGGTGAGCCGGTCGAGGTCGAGCGCCCAGTCCCGGTCGGCGTCCAGGGGGACGCCGGTGACCTCGCAGAGCGAGAGCGGAATGGTCTCGGCGGACTGGTAGTTGGGGGTCACCACCACGGCGTGGTCGCCGGGGCCGAGCAGCACCTGCATGGCGAGGTTGAGCGCCTCCTGCGCGCCGCCGAAGCAGATCACGTCGTCGGCGTCCACCAGGCTGTACATGCCCGCGATCGCCTCCCGCAGGGCCGGGTCGCCGAAGGTCTCGGTGTAGCCGAGGGCGAGGGTGTCCCAGGCGTGCCGGTCCTCGGGGCCCGCCAGAGCGAGCAGTTCGGACATCGCCATGGTCTGGGCGTCCGAGGCGGTGAGGTGGTGGCGGGCGGTGAACTCCCAGCGGGAGAAGTAGGTCTCCAGGCGGAAGTCGGGGAGCTTGGTCATCTCTCGGTCCTCTGGTGTGCCGGTGGTGCGGGCTCGGCCCTGAGCTCGGCGAGCAGGGTGTAGACGGTGGAGCGCGAGACCTTGAGCGCGGTGGCGACGGCCGGGACGGCGCGGCGGACCGCGAACACCCCGGCCCGGTCGAGTTCGCGCAGCACGGCGAGCCGGTCGTCGCGGCCGAGCCGCTCCGGTGGGCGGCCGTGGGCGCGGACGTAGCCGCCGATGACGTCGTTCATCCGCTCGGTCCAGTCGCGCTCGAAGAGCGGTTCGGGCCGGGGGGCGGTGGGTGCGGCGAAGCCGGCCAGCAGGGCGGCGGCGTGGTCGAGCGGGCCTCGGTCGAGGTTGACGCAGAGCACCGCCGAGGGCCGTCCGTCGGCGTCGCGCAGCACGGCGCTGACCGAGGAGAGCCGCCGCCCGTCGGGCAGCAGTTTCTCGTACGGCCCGTAGACGTCGGGCGCGGCCGGGTCCAGTGCGTCCAGTTCGCCGAGCAGCGACGGGTCGCCGGGGGCGCGGTCGGTCATCGGGTTCCAGATGGCGAGCACCCGGTCGCGGACGGCGTCGTGCAGCACCACCTCGGTGTACGGCCCGAGGAGCAGCGCCACCGCCTGGCAGACGGGCGACCAGGTCCGGACGCGGGGGTCGGTGGTCTCTTCGGTCACCTCTGGACTGTACGTCCGGGCTGGACATTCCGTCCAGAGGCGCCCGCCCCGGCCTCGCGATGGCGGGGCCGGGGCGGGCGCGGGGCGTCCGGGGGTGCTCAGCCCTGGGCGACGAGCGCCGCGAAGGCGCTCTCCAGCCCGGCCACCGCCGCCGCCAGCAGGGCGACCGTCCTGAGCGCGTCCACGACGGCGCCCACCCGGCGCCGGAGCCTGCTCTCCCGGGGCTGTTCCAGGGCCGCCTCCTCCAGGATCTCGGCCAGGGCCGCATCCGCGTCGGCCGCGCCCTCCTCCGGCACCGCGCCCGGCCGCTCGTCCCGCAGCCGGGCGAGCGCGGCCCGCAACGACCGCGCCGCGGTGAGCAGCCCCTCCGGACCGGCCGGGCCGCCCGCGGGAGCGCCGGCCCCGGCGCCGATCCAGACGGTGGCGCCCCGGCCGCCGGCGACGGGCCCGTACACCGTGCTGCCGCCGGTCACCACGACGCCGCTGTTCGCGCCGGCGCCGGGCGCCGACCCGCCCGGCTCTTCCCGACTGTCCGTCACTTCACTTCCCCGTCTCAGCTCTTCGGGACTTCGAGGTGCACCGACGACCCGGCACCGCCGGCCACCGGGCCGTTCACGGTGCTGCCGCTGACCACGACGCCGTTGTTGATGTTGGTGATGCTCTGCGACTGCTTCTCGAAGGCGGCACTGTCGTAGCCGCGCGCCCGCAGCTCCTCCCCCACCGCGCTGAAGACCCGCTGGGTGACGGTGCCCAGGAACCGCTGCACGTCGTGCGACTGGAAGATGTTCTGGTACTCGGCCGCCGAGCCCAGTTCGCGCACGCTCAGCCTCGGCGCGTAGTCGACGGCGTAGCCCGTGGAGGTGACCTGCCTGTAACGTCGCGCCAGGCTCGCGGCACGCCCGCGCGAGGACCACACCTCGCCCAACTGGCCGACCGCGACGGCGATGTCGCCACCCAGCCGGCGCGCGGCCCAGCCGAGCGCGTTGGCGGCGTCGGCGGGCCCGGAGTGCCGTCCGAGCGCGTCGATCACGTGGTACGCCGGGTCCACCGGGGGCAGGACGTACGGCAGCCATTCCAGGTGGAGCAGCCCGCCCCGGGTGGTGGCGCGCACCAGCACGGTGACCACCACCTCCTCCTGCCAGGAGCCGACCCTGATCGCCAGGTAGTGCCGCAGCCGCTCGTGGCCGGAGCGGCTCAGCAGGTCCGCCCAGGCCGGTTCGAGCAGGATCCGGTCGCCGGCGTGGGCGGACATCCGGCCGCGCCAGTGCCGGGGATCGTCGACGCGCAGGCTGGGCCGGAACACCCGGTCGGTGACCGAGAGCCCGCGCAGCGGGTCCTCCGGGTAGCGGGTGTCCTCGGCCAGCGCCCGGACCCGCGCGGCGACCGCCCGGTAGAGGGCCGAGGCGTCGATCGGCTCGGCCGGCCGCCCTTCGGCCACCCGCGCGGCCGAGGGCTGCAGTTCGAACGTCATCCGCCAGATCGGGCCCGGCAGGCCCAGGCCGACCAGCGGCGCCCGGCGGCGGTAGAGCAGTTCCGGCCCGCTCTGCTGTTCGCGCAGCCGCTGGTACAGCCAGGCGGCCCGCTTCCCGTTCGGCTGCGGGGGCGGGCCCGCCGGGCGCATCGCCGGTCCGGCGAGCCGGCGCCGGATCGCGAGGCGCAGCCCGGCCGCGATCAGCCAGAGCAGGACCAGTTCGGCGACCGCGTACCCGGCCCTGGCCACCGTGTCCGGGTCCAGCCGTCCGGCCTGGTCCCGGAGGTAGGTGAAGGCCACGGCGAGCGCGGACAGCGCCACGAGGAAGGTGAGCGTGCCGGAGAGGCCGCCCTTGGCGCGCCCGCGACCGGGGCGGCGCGGGGCGCGGGCGACGGTCAGGCGCTCCAGCGAGAGCCCGAGCCGGTGGTCCATCCGGTCCGCGCCGAACCCGCCGGCCGCGCCGAGGACCAGCGCCGCCACCGCGGCCGTGATCCCCGCCTCGGGGCCGAAGAGCGGGAACCCGGCGGCGAGGACGGCGAGGCAGGCCGCGCCGGTCCAGGCCTCCCAGCGCCGGGCGGTGAGCGCCTCGTGCAGCACCCGGACCAGGTCGGTGCCCGGGGAGGGGGCCGGAATCCGGAAGGACTGCTCGACCAGTTCCTCGATCACCTCGGCACGGAAGCCGCGGTCCAGCCAGGCCGCCGCGCAGAGGTAGCGGGTCGCGTCGCCCGGGACGGGGCCGGCCTGGTTGTGCAGGTTCTCCGGCGTCGCCGCGAGCGTCGCCCGGAGGTCGCGGGGCGGGCTGCCGGGTGGTCGCGGCGGGTAGAGCGGCGGTGGCGGCACCCTGTCGTCCATTGCGTCCCCCGAGGAGAAGACATGCCAACAAGACGGAACAGTAAAGCAGTTGGGGCGCGGCATGGACAGCTTCCGGTACCGCTTCGGCGGTAACGGTTCGGCACCGCCGGGCGGGGCGCGCCGAGCGGTGTGCAGAAAATTGGAGTCTGAGAGTCGCATTCGCTAGCCTTTCGAACGTGAGGCTGACCAAGAGCACCGACATCGCCCTCCGCATCGCCATGCGGCTGGCCGTCCTCGACGAGGGCGCCAACCCGACCACCCGCGAGGTGGCCGAGGCGGTGGGCGTGCCGTACACCCACGCCGCCAAGGTGGTCAGCCGGCTGCAGCACCTCGGTGTGGTGGAGGCGCGGCGCGGGCGCGGCGGGGGCCTGGTGCTCACCTCCGCCGGGCGGACCGGTTCGCTCGGACCGCTCCTGCGCGAGCTGGAGGGGGTCGGCGACGTGGTCGGCTGCGAGGACGAGCCACCCTGCCCGCTGCGGGCGGCCTGCCGGTTGCGCGGCGCGCTGCGCGGGGCGCAGGAGGCGTTCTTCGCGGCGCTCGACCCGCTCTGCATCGACGACCTGGTCACCGCGCCGACCGGACCGTTGCTGCTCAGCCTCTCCCGCAGACCCGATCACACCTGAACCCGGACCCGATCCCGCCCGAAGCCCCCTGAACCCGCAGACCCCGGGCCGTGCATCCGCACGCCCTAAAATACGACTCTTAGATACCAATTTGGAGCGAGCCCCATGCTGTCCGCCAAGTCCGCCGAGGTCGTCGAAGCCACCCTGCCCGTCGTGGGCGGTGCGATCGGCGACATCACGCCGCTCTTCTACGACCGGATGTTCGCGGCCCACCCGGAGCTGCTGCGCGACCTGTTCAACCGGGGCAACCAGGCCAACGGCAGCCAGCGGCAGGCGCTGGCCGGCTCGATAGCCGCGTTCGCCTCGGCCCTGATCGCCCACCCCGACCAGCGGCCGGACGCGATGCTCGCCCGGATCGCGCACAAGCACGTCTCGGTGGGCATCACCAACGACCAGTACCGGATCGTCCACGAGCACCTGTTCGCCGCCATCGTCGACGTGCTCGGCGAGGCCGTCACCCCCGAGGTCGCCGCCGCCTGGGACGAGGTCTACTGGCTGATGGCCAACGCGCTGATCGCCGTCGAGGACCGGCTGCGCGCCGAGACCGCCCTCGGCCAGGACGGCCAGGACGGCCTCTGGCGCCCGTACACGGTGGTCGCCCGCTACCAGGAGACCGACGAGGTGACGACGTACCTGGTCCGCCCGGCGGACGGCGGACCGGTGCCGCCCTCGCGCCCCGGCCAGTACGTGTCGGTGCGGACGGTGCTGGCGGACGGCGCCCGGCAGATCCGCCAGTACAGCCTCTCCGGCAGCCCGGACGGCGCCCTCCAGTTCTCGGTCAAGCGGGCCGCCGGGACCGCGGGCGCGCCGGACGGCGAGGTCTCCCACCACCTGTACGAGCACCTGCACGCCGGCACGACGATCGAGCTCACCCCGCCGCTCGGCGACGTCGCGCCGGCCGACGGCGACGGGCCGGTGCTGCTCGCCTCCGCGGGCATCGGCAACACCCCGATGACCGCGATGCTCGCCCACCTCGCCGCGACCGGCTCGACCCGGCGCGTGGTCTCCGTCCACGGCGACCGCGACCAGCTCTCGCACGCCTTCCGCGCCGACCTCGCCCAGCTCACCGCCAAGCTGCCGGACGCCACCGCCCACGTCTTCTACGAGCGGCCGCTCGGCGACTGGCCCGCCGAGCGCACCGGCCTGGTCGACCTCTCGACGGTCGCGGTCCCGGCCGGTACCACCGCCTACCTCTGCGGGCCGCTGCCCTTCCTCCGCTCGGTCCGGGCGCAGCTGCTCACGGCGGGCGTGCCGGCCGCGGACATCCACTACGAGGTGTTCGGCCCGGACCTCTGGCTCGGCCAGGACGCCTGATCCCCCGGCGTGGAAGCCGCCGCCAGGCCGGTCCGCTCGGTACGATCACGGGCGGGCCGGCCAGGCGGCCCCCGCGGACCAGTCGGGAGGACCGATGCGTGTCGCGCTCTTCGCCACCTGCGTCAACGACGCGCTGTACCCGTCCACGGCGATCGCCACCGTCCGGCTGCTGGAACGGCTCGGCGTCGACGTCGACTTCCCGCCGGAGCAGAGCTGTTGCGGGCAGCCGCAGTTCAACACCGGCTACCGGCGGGCCTGCGAGCCGCTGGTGCGGCGGACGGCCCGGGCGTTCGCCGGCTACGACCACGTGGTGACGCCGTCCGGCTCCTGCGTGGCGATGGTCCGCGACAGCTACCCCCGGATCGGCGCCAAGGCGGCCGCCGAGGGGCGCGGTACCGAACTCGCCGACATCGCGACCTCGTTGGCCCCGCGGGTGGTGGAGCTGACCGAGTTCCTGACGGACGTCCTGGGCGTCGAGGACGTCGGCGCGCACTTCCCGCACACGGTGACCTACCACCCGTCCTGCCACGGGCTGCGGATGCTGGGGCTGGGCGAGCGGCCCACCCGGCTGCTACGGGCCGTCAAGGGACTGGAGCTGGTGGAGCTGCCGGGCGCGGACGAGTGCTGCGGCTTCGGCGGCACCTTCGCGGTGAAGAACGCGGCGGTCTCGGCGGCGATGGCCGAGGACAAGCTGCGGCACGCCCTCGGCACCGGCGCCGACGTCCTCTGCGGAGCCGACAACTCCTGTCTGCTCCATCTCGGCGGGACGCTGCGCCGGCGCGGCGACGCGCTGCGCCCGCTGCACCTGGCCGAGATCCTGGCGAGCACCGAGGAGCACCCGTGGAGGCCCGCATGAACAGCGCCCGCAGCACCGCCGGAGGCACCGGTGACAGGACCTTCCTCGGCATGCCCGCCTTCCCGCAGGCCGCCGCCCGCGCCGTCCGGGACGAGCGGTTGCGCGCCAACCTGCGGCACGCCACCCACACCATCCGCGACAAACGGGCCCGCGCCGTCGCCGAACTCGCCGACTGGGCCCAGCTGCGCGCCGCGGGCAAGGCCGTCAAGGACCACACACTGCGCCATCTCGACCGCTACCTGGTCCAGTTGGAGGAGGCGGTGACGGCGGCGGGCGGCACCGTGCACTGGGCCGCCGACGCCGACGAGGCCAACCGGATCGTGACCGGGCTGGTCCGCGCGACCGGCGAGCGCGAGGTGGTCAAGGTCAAGTCGATGGCCACCCAGGAGATCGGGCTGAACGAGGCGCTGGCCGCCGCGGGCATCACCGCGTACGAGACCGATCTCGCCGAGCTGATCGTGCAGTTGGGCGACGACCGGCCCTCGCACATCCTCGTCCCGGCGATCCACCGCAACCGCTCCGAGATCCGGGAGATCTTCGCCGACCGGATGGCCGCCTGGGGCCGGCCCGCGCCCGAGGGCCTCACCGACTCCCCCGCCGAGCTGGCCGAGGCCGCCCGGCTGCACCTGCGGGAGAAGTTCCTCCGCGCCCGGGTGGCGGTCTCCGGGGCCAACTTCATGGTCGCCGAGACGGGCACGCTGGTGGTCGTGGAGTCCGAGGGCAACGGCCGGATGTGCCTCACCCTGCCGGACACGCTGATCTCGGTGGTCGGGATCGAGAAGGTGGTGCCCACCTGGCGGGACCTGGAGGTCTTCCTCCAGCTGCTGCCCCGGTCGTCCACCGCCGAGCGGATGAACCCGTACACCTCGCTGTGGACCGGCACCACGGACGGCGACGGGCCGTCCGACGTCCACCTCGTGCTGCTCGACAACGGCCGGACGGCGGCGCTCGCCGACCAGGTCGGCCGCCAGGCACTGCGCTGCATCCGCTGCTCGGCCTGCCTCAACGTCTGCCCGGTGTACGAGCGGGCCGGCGGCCACGCGTACGGCTCGGTGTACCCGGGGCCGATCGGCGCCATCCTGACGCCCCAACTGCGCGGCACCGCGAGCGAACTGGACGCCTCGCTGCCGTACGCCTCCTCGCTCTGCGGGGCCTGCTACGAGGTCTGCCCGGTGGCGATCGACATCCCCGAGGTGCTGGTGCATCTGCGCGAACGGGTCGCCGAACAGGGCGGGCACCAGCTGGAACGGGCGGCGATGACCGCCGCCGGGTACGTGCTGGACCACCCGGCGGCGCTCGCGGCGGCCGAGCGGCTGGCCTCCCGCACCCGCCGACTGCACCCGCGCCGGATGCCGGGGCCCGGCCGGGCCTGGACCGACACCCGGGATCTGCCGGAGCTGCCCGCCGAACCCTTCCGCGACTGGTGGCGGAGGAACCGCCCGTGACCGTCGGAGAACCCCTGCCCACCGGAGGACCTTTGAACTCCCGCGAGCTGATCCTCGGCCGGATCCGTGCCGCACTGGGCGAGCCCGCCCCGCCGCCCGAACAGCCGCTGCCCCGCGACTATCTGAGCAGCCACACCCCGGAGGACGACCCGGCGGCGCTGCTCGACCTGCTGCACCACAACCTGGCCGACTACCGTGCCCTGGTCCACCGCTGCACCACCGACCGGCTCCCGGCGCTGATCGCGGAGCTGCTCACCGCGCGCGGCTCCCGGACCGTCGCCGCCCCGCCCGGCCTGCCGCCGTCCTGGCTCTCCGCCGCCACCGCACGGCCGCTGCCGGACGACGGCACCCTCACCGCCGCCCGCCTCGACACCGTGGACAGCGTGGTCACCGGCTGCGCCCTGGCGATCGCCGAGACCGGCACGCTGGTCCTGGACGCCGGCCCCGCCCAGGGCCGACGGCTGCTCACCCTCGTCCCCGACCACCACATCTGCGTCGTCCTGGCGCCCGGGCAGGTCGTCCCGTCCGTCCCCCGGGCGCTCCCGCGCCTCGACCCGGCCCGGCCGCAGACCTGGATCTCCGGCCCGTCCGCCACCAGCGACATCGAACTCGACCGGGTGGAGGGCGTGCACGGCCCGCGCACCCTGGAGGTCGTGCTGGTCACTCCGGCCTGAGCTCCAGGGTGCAGCACTTGGCACCGCCACCGCCCTTGAGCAGTTCGGAGAGGTCCACCGGGACGGGCTCGTAGCCGTGCCCGGCCAGCCGGGCGGCCAGACTCCCGGCGGCCTCCGGCAGCAGCACCCGGCGGCCGTCCGAGACGGCGTTGAGACCGAACACCTCGGCGTCCGCACGGTCGGCGAGGATCGCGTCCGGGAAGAGCGCGCGCAGCGCGGCCCGGCTGTCGGGGGCGAAGGCCCCGGGGTAGTACATGATGTGGTCGTCGTCGAGCACGGCGAGCGCGGTGTCCAGGTGGTAGAAGCGCGGATCCACCAGGGTCAGGCTGAGCACCGGGACGCCGAACATCGCGCCGGCCTCGGCGTGCGCGGCACGGTCGGTGCGAAAACCCGTCCCGGCCAGCACCAGGCGGCCGGCCACCAGGTGGTCGCCCTCGCCCTCGTTGACGTACCCGGCACGGCGCACCTCCCGGTAGCCGCGGGCCCGGAACCAGGCGTGGTAGGCGTCCGACTCGCCGGCCCGCTCGGGGTGCCGGAAGGTGGCGACCAGCGCCCGGCCGCCCAGCACGGTGGCGCCGTTGGCGGCGTAGACCATGTCGGGCAGGCCGGGCAGCGGGTCGATCAGCTCGACGGTGTGGCCGAGTTCGCGGTACAGCGCGTACAGCCGCTCCCACTGGCGCACGGCCAGCGCGGTGTCGGTCGGCCGCGCCGGGTCCATCCACGGGTTGATCGCGTAGCCGACGGTGAAGTACGTCGGGCGGCACATCAGATAGCGCCGCGGCCGGGCGGTGCGGTCGGGGGTTCGGTTCGGCATACGGCAGCCTCCGCCGTCCGGAGTGCGGGAGGACGTTCGTACGGAAGTACGGTCCAGAGGGCGGGCTGCCCAGGCCGGGCCGTTCGCACGCACACGCGGACACCCCCGGTGGGCGCAAGCCCCCAGCGCACCGGCGCGGCCCCCGGCGCACGGGGTGCGGGGGCGCGCTGGGTGGACCGCCGCGGGAGACCCGCTACCAGCGCACCGCCGCGAAGCCGACCGGACCGCCCTCCGCGCCCACGTGGCCGATCTCACGTACCGCGACGGGCCACCTACGGTGGCGTAGGTCACTTGAGACAGTGAACTATCTCCTTCATGCCGAACCTCCAGGAGACCCTTGACCTCAGTTCGTACGCCGCCCTCGGCGACAGCTTCACCGAGGGGCTGAACGACCCCGGCGCCGACGGCGCCTTCGCCGGCTGGGCCGACCGGCTCGCCGGCCTGCTCGCCGAAGGGCGGCCGCCGGGCGGGTTCCGCTACGCCAACCTCGCGGTGCGCGGCCGGCTGCTGGACCAGATCACGGCCGAGCAGGTGCCGCAGGTCCGCCGGATCCAGCCCGACCTGGTCACCTTCTGCGCGGGCGGCAACGACATCCTGCGCCCGGGCAGCGACCCCGACGAGGTGGCCGAGCGCTTCGAGGCGGCCGTGGTCCAACTCGCCGCCTCCGCCGGTACGGTGCTGATCTGCACCGGCTTCGACACCCGGGGCGTGCCGCTGCTGAAGCACCTGCGCGGCAAGATCGCCACCTACAACGGCCACATGCGGGCCGTCGCCGACCGCAACGGCTGCGAGGTCGCCGACCTCTGGTCGCTGCGCGCCGTGCAGGACCGCCGGGCCTGGAGCGAGGACCGGCTGCACCTGTCCGGCGAGGGGCACCAGCGGGTCGCCCTGCTGGCCGCCCGCTCACTGGGGCTGCGTACCGAGCAGGACCCGGAGGCGCCCTGGCCGACGGTGCCCGCGCAGTCCCCCGCCGAACAGCGCCGGGAGAACATCCAGTGGGCCCGTGAGTACCTGCTGCCGTGGGTCGGCCGACGGCTGCGCGGCGAGTCCTCCGGCGACCACGTCGAGGCGAAGCGACCGGAACTGCTCCCCCTCTGACGGACCGTCCGGCCGTGGACCGCCCTTGCGGCACCCGGCCGGCCGCCCGTTCGGGCGCCCTTCAGCACCCCGGCGCGGCGGCCCCTCCGCTCGAATCGGCAGATCGGGCACGGGGCCGCAGCGTCCAGGACCAGGCGGCGAGCGCGAGCAGGCTGAACGCCGCGCCGAGCAGGCAGACACCCGGCCAGCCGGCCGCCGCGTACACCGCCGTGGAGGCGATGGCACCGACCGCGCTGCCGACCGAGTAGAACACCATGTAGCCGCCGATCAGCCGGCCTCCGGCGGCCGGGTCCAGGGCGAGCACCATGGTCTGGTTGGTGACGTGGACGGCCTGCACCGCGAGGTCCAGCAGGATCGCGCCGAGCGCCAGCGCCCAGAGCGACTGCCGGGTGAGCGCCAGCGGCAGCCAGGAGAGCGCCAGCAGGCCGAGACCGAGACCGACCGTCCACTGGCCGCGCCCCCGGTCGTACAGCCGTCCGGCCGGGGCCGCGGCCAGCGCGCCCGCCGCGCCGACCAGGCCGAACGCGCCGATCGCGGCGGGCGACAGCGACAGCGGCTCCTCGCTCAGCGGCAGCGCGACGCAGCTCCACAGCGTGCTGAAGGACGCGAACACCAGCATGGTGATCAACCCCCGCCGCCGGAAGACGGGTTCGCGCAGCGGCAGCCGGACGAGCGCGCGGAGCGCCGGCCGGTAACCGGCCGCGTCCGGCCGCGGGAGGGTGCGCGGCAGGGCACGGCGCAGCGCCCCGGCGACGAGCAGCGAGAGCACGGCCGAGAACGCGTATACCGACCGCCACCCCGCGAGGCCGGCCAGCAGACCGGCGACCGTCCGGGCCAGCAGGATGCCGACGACCACACCGCTGGTCACCAGGCCCACCACCCGCCCGCGTTCGCCGTCCGGGGCGAGCACCGAGGCGAACGCCACCAGGGACTGCGTCAGCACCGCGAGCAGCCCGACGCCCGCGAGGCCGGCCAGCAGGACGGGCGCGCTGCCGGCCGTGGCCACCACGGTCAGCGCGAGCGCCAGCAGCACGGCCTGCGCGGTGACCAGGCGGCGGCGTTCCAGCAGGTCGCCGAGCGGTACCAGCAGGATCAGGCCCAGGCCGTAGCCGACCTGGGTCAGGGTCACCACGGCGCCCACCGCGGCCCGGCCGATGGCGAGTTCGTCGGCGATGGCGACCAGCAGGGGCTGGGCGAAGTACACGTTGGCCACCGCGACCCCGCAGGCGAGGGCGAACAGCAGGGTGAGGTGCCGGGGCAGCGCCCGCGGCGGACTCTGGTTGCAAGTTGCTACCTTCATGGCCGCACGGTAGCCCGCTGCGGTAGCATGTTGCAACCAGGAAGGGCGAGCGCCGGGAGGCAGCCATGGTGAAACGGACCCGCTTCGACGACAGTTCGTGCCCGGTCGCCCGCTCGGTCGACGCGATCGGCGACTGGTGGTCCCTTCTGATCGTGCGCGACGCCTTCGACGGCAGCCGGCGGTTCGGCGAGTTCCAGCGCAGCCTCGGCGTGGCCAAGAACATCCTCAGCGCCCGGCTGCGGGCCCTGGTCGACGGCGGTGTGCTCGCCGTCGTCCCCGCCTCCGACGGCAGCGCCTACCGCGAGTACGTCCTCACCCCCAAGGGCGAGGACCTCTTCCCCGTCGTCGTCGCCCTCCGGCAGTGGGGCGAGCGCCACTTCTTCGACCCCGACGAGCCCCACTCCGAACTCCTCGACCGCCGGGACGACCGCCCGCTGGGCCCGCTCGCGGTGCACGCCGCCGACGGCCGCCCGCTCGCCCCGGCGGACACCCTGGTGCGGAAGGTGCCGCCGGGGGACGGATGAGCGGCCGCCCACGCGGGCGACCGGCCGGGCGGGTCGAGGGGGTCGAGTGGCAGGCCGGTGTGCGCGGGCTTCAGCGCGTTCGCGCCGGCCGGCGGTTCGCCGACGGCGCGCGCACCGCGCCGAGGCCGGTGTGCGCCGCGCCGGCGAGCACGGCGCCGACCAGGTACCAGGCCAGGTCCGGCGGGTTGAACGTGGAGCCGAGCACCAGCCGGGCGAGCGCACTGCGGTGGCCCAGATCGTCCGGCACACCGGTGAGTTGGAAGAACTCGACCGCCCAGCTCAGACCGGCCGCCCACGCGCCCGCGCGCACCGGCCGCAGCCGCGGCGCGGCGAGCACCACCAGGGCGTACACCAGCACCGTGTACAGCGCGTCCCCGGCGTACTTGGCGACCTCGCCGCCCGCCACCGCCCGCACCCCGAGCCCGGCCGCCACCGTCAGCACCGCGGCCGCGCCGGCGGCCGCCCGCACGCCCCGGCTCCCCCGAAGACCGTCCATCCGGCCCACCTTACAGCGCGGCCCTGTCCCGCTCGGGGCGCTGCGCCGACCGCGGGAACAGCGGGCAGGGGGCTCCTCGGCGCCGTACATCCCGGGGGCGGGGGACGCCACCACCGGCAGCGGCCGAACAGGGCGCTGCCGGTGGTGACACAAGGTCACGGGCGCTCGCGCAGACCGGCGATGACGGTACGGGCGTCCACCCGCGGCCCGCGGTTGTACGGGAGCCTGGAGAGCATCGTGCCCATGGCGCAGCTGTTGGTGAGCGCGGCGAAGACCAGGCCCGCGCCGACGGCGGTACCGACCAGGTGCAGGCCGGGCACCGCCAGACCCACCAGGCCGGAGGCCGCGACGATGGTTCCGGCGACGAGCCGGACCTGGCGCTCCAGTTCCCAGCGGGCCGGGCCGCGGTTGACCGGGCCGCCGGTCGCCTCCCAGGCGGTCATCCCGCCGTCGAGCACGCGCAGGTTCGCGAGGCCGGCTTCGGCGAGGGCCCGCCCGGCCTGCGTGGCGCGGGCGCCCGAGCGGCAGATCAGGACGACGTCCTCGTCGAGGTGGTGCAGGAGTTCGGCGCGGCGCTCGCGCAGCGTGTCGAGGGGGACGTTGCAGGCGCCGGGGATGTGGACGGTGCGGAACTCGCCGGGGGTGCGGACGTCCAGCAGCCGTGGGCCGCCGCCGTCCTTGGTGAGTTCGCGCAGTGCGGCCGCGGTGAGTGCGGCGGGGGTGCGGGTGGTGGTGGTCATGGGAGAGGTCCTCCGTGGTGTCGGGCTGGGGTGTCGGTCCGGCCGCGTCGGATGCGGGCCGGGGGGATGCGGGCCTGGGATGCCGGGTCGCGGTCAGGCCGCCGCCGGGGCGGTCAGCACCTCCCAGGCGCCGTAGCCGCCCAGGATGTCGGAGACGTCGGTGAAGCCGTGGTGGCGCAGCAGGCTGGCGGCGATGGAGGAGCGGTGCCCGCCCGCGCAGTGCAGGACCAGCGGGCGGTCGGTGGGGAGCTCGTCCAGACGGGCGGGCAGCTCGTTGAGCGCGATGTGCAGGGAGCCGTCGATGAAGCCGGCCGCGCGCTCGCCGCAGGTGCGCACGTCCAGGACGACCGGGGGCCGCTCACCGGCGAGCGCGGTGCGCAACTGGTCGGCGGTCAGGCGGCCGGCCGGGGCGACGTCGTCGGCCAGGGCGGCCAGGGCGGTCTCGGGGTCGCGCAGGTAGCCGGCGACCCGGTCGAAGCCGATCCGGGCGAGACGGGTGACGACCTCCGCCTCGCGGTCCTGCGGCGCGACGACCACGATCCGGTCCTCGGGCGACAGGACGGCGCCGGCCTGCTCGGCGAAGCGCCCGTCGGCGGGGACGTTGATCGCCTCGCGCAGGTGGCCGGCGCCGAACTCCTGCGGGTCGCGGGCGTCGACGACGACGGCGCCGTCCTCGCGCAGGGCGAGGAACTCCTCGACGGGCAGCGGCCGGACGGCCGCCGACGGGTCGAACAGCGGGTGGTCCTGGCGGTTGAGGGCGGCGTCGTAGCCGAAGTAGCCCGGCGCGGCGGACTGGCCGGCGGTGACGATGGCGACGAACTCGTCCTCGCCCATCGGCGCGCAGGCGTAGTTGGTGGCGCGCTGGGCGCCGATGCTGGACTGGCGCTCGGTGGAGAGGTTCTTGCCGCAGGACGAGCCGGCGCCGTGCGCGGGGAAGACCCGCACCTCGTCCGGCAGCGCCATGAGCTTGCGCTGGACACTGTCGTACAGCATCCGGCCGAGCTCCTCGGCGGTCACGCCCACGGAGGCGAGCAGGTCGGGGCGGCCGACGTCGCCGATGAACAAGGCGTCACCGGTGAGCACGCCGTAGGGGATCTCGTCGCCGGCGTGCTCGCGGACCAGGATGCTGATCGACTCGGGGGTGTGGCCCGGGGTCTCCATGACCTCCAGCGTCACCTCGCCCAGGCTGATCCGCTCGCCGTCGGCGAGCCTGCGGATCGGGTACTCGGTCGCGGCCCGCCGCCCGTAGCCGATCCAGGCACCGGTGCGGGCGGCCAGCTCCAGGTGGCCGGCCAGGAAGTCCGCGTGGAAGTGGGTGTTGACGACCGCCTCGATGGTGAAGCCGTGCGCCTCGGCGTCGGCGACGTACTCCGAGACGTCGCGGCGCGGGTCGACGACGACGGCCTTGCCGGTGGACTCGTCGGCGATCAGGTAGGACGCCTGGGAGAGGCAGTCGAGGTAGTACTGGGCGAAGAACACGGGAACCTCCAGAACAAGGGCTTCATACCCGGTCGGGTATGTGGACGGTCGGCCGTGGCCGGCGGACGGGCCGGCGAACAGGCCGGTGGCCGGGCGCGGGCCCGGGCGGAGTGCGCCGGGCCGGGTGCGGCGTCGGGTCAGGTGCGGCGCGGACGGGGGCCGGCGGCGAAGGCCTCCAGGCCTGGTTCACGGGCCATGTCGCACCTCCGAATACCCCAGCAGGTATCTTCCCCTCGAACGTAAGGCAGCGGCCACCCGCTCGTCAAATACCCCCTAGGGCATATCCGAGGCCCTGCGCGGATGCGGCCGGGACTGCGGACGGGCCCGGAGCGGAGGCCGGGGAGGATCATACGGGTGGGGGTATACCCTGTGAAGAGCGAATACCCCCGCCGGTATCAACGCCGAGATGCCGCTCACGGCATCCACCCCCCCATCACACGATCCGGAGGACACCCATGCCGCGTTCCCCCGCACTCCCCTCCCTCCCGTCGGCAGCCACCGCGGACACCCACGGCAGGACCGTCTCAAGGGGGCCGGTCATATGACCACGCTCGTGCTCGCCCTCGTCGCCGGCGCCGTCGTCGGCCTGGCCCTCGGCGGACTGGGCGGCGGCGGCAGCATGCTCGCCGTCCCCGCGCTGATCTACCTGCTCGGCTTCACCCCCGCCCACGCCACCACCGCCAGCCTGGTGATCGTCGCGGTCACCTCGCTGACCGGCCTGCTCGCCCACGCCCGCGCCGGCCGGGTGCGCTGGCGCACCGGCGCCCTGTTCGCCGCCGCCGGGCTTCCCGCCGCTGCGGCGGGTGGCGCGCTCTCCGCGAACCTGCCCGCCGCCCTGCTCACCGCCGCCTTCGCCGCCCTGGCCGCGCTCGCGGCCTGGCGCATGCTCGCGGACGCCCGCAAACCCGCCGAACCGGAACCGGCCGACGCCGGGCCGACACCGACCGTCGGCGCCGCGCGTCCCACCGGCGCCGTACGTCCCGCCGCGACCGGCGCGGGCCTGGGCGCGGTCACCGGGCTGCTGGGCGTCGGCGGAGGCTTCCTCGCCGTACCCGCCCTGGTCTCCGCGCTGGCGTTCACCATGGCGGAGGCCATCGGCACCAGCCTGCTGGTGATCAGTGCCAACGCCACCGCGGCACTGCTGCCCCGGCTCGGCTCGGCCGGCAGCGTCGACTGGGCGGTCATCGGGCCGTTCACCGCCACCGCCGTGCTCGGCGCCTGGGACGGCAAGCGGCTGGCCGACCGTCTCAGCGGCCGCACCCTCCAGAAGGCGTTCGCCGTCGCGCTTCTGGCCGTCGCCGCCCTGATGGTCGCCGACGCCCTGTGGCGCTGACGCCGGCCGTACCCGCGGCGCACCACTGTCGCCCCCCGAAACCTCCCGCAGGAGAGCCATGACCGCCACCGCGGCCCCCCGCCCCCCACACCGGCACCGTCCGGCTCGGGCTCCGCGCCAACCTCCCGCAGTTCACCCTGCTCGTCGCGGTCAACGCACTCGTCGGCGGCATGCCCGGCCAGGAGCGCACCGTCCTGCCGCTGCTCGCGAGGGACGTCTTCCACCTGTCCGCCTGCACCGCGGCCCTCACCTGCATCGCCGCGTTCGGCGCGACGAAGGCCGTCACCAACCTGGCGGCCGGCGCCTGGGCCGACCGGTTCGGCCGCAGACCCGTGCTCATCACGGGCTGGCCCGGGGCGAGCCGGCGGCGTGCGGTCGTCCGACGGGCCCTGGGCCGACACACCGGCTTCCCCTTGACCTTCACACCGGTGTGAGCCCCGATGATGCTGCCATGACCGCCACACCGTTCAACCCGCACACGCTGCTCGAAGAGAGCCGGCTCGGCGTCCTGGCCACGATCAGGGCGGACGGACGGCCGCAGCTCTCCCCCGTCCTGCCCTTCTACGACCGGGCGGCGAACGTCATCCACGTCTCCACGACCGAGGGGAGGGCCAAGACGGCCAACCTGCGCCGGGACCCACGGGCCGCGCTGGAGGTGACCAGCCCCGACGGCAGGTCCTGGGCCACCGCCGAGGGCGTCGCGAGGCTCACCGGGCCGGGGACCGAGCCCGACGGACCGGAGGTCGAGGCGCTGGTGGACTACTACCGGGCCGCCGCCGGGGAGCACCCCGACTGGGACGAGTACCGGTCGGTGATGGTGTCCGACCGCCGGGTGCTGATCACCATCCCGGTCGACCACGTGTACGGCGCCAGAATCGGCTGACCCGACGGACGCCGCCCCCGCGCGGACACCACCGCGGGGGCAGCGGCCCGCCCCTCCCCGAACCGGCGGAACCCGGACCGGCGGAACCCGGACCGGCAGGGCCCGTAGCGCCGAGTCCCGCACCGCCCGTCGGGCCGGAACCGTCACCGGGCACCCGGACGTCCCTCTCCGCGCGGGCCGTTCAAGATGGCCCGGTAGCCTGCTGCGCGGCCCGCGAGGGGCCGGGTCCGTGCAGGTCGCGGGCGGGAGAACGGAAAGGCGGGGCGGGGCGCAGTGACGCAGCTGACCGAAGTGGTGAACGGGTCCGGAACACGGGCCGACGTGGTGGGGACGGGGCGGGCGGCGGGGCGGCGGTTCACCGTGGACGGGTTCGCGCCGCAGCAGGACGGTCTGGCGCGTGAGCGCGGCAAGGCCCTGCGCAAGCGCACCCCGCGCGAGTGGCACGCCGGGTTCACGCCCTCCCCCGACCGCCCGACCGCGGTCGAGGCGATCGAGGCGTCCAACGCCGGCCGGCTCGACGACCTGGTGCCGATCCGGCTCGGCCGGATGGCCGCCACGCCGTTCGCGTTCCTGCGCGGCGCGGCCGGCCTGATGGCCGCCGACCTGGTCGGCACGCCGACCACCGGGACGGCCGCCCAGCTCTGCGGTGACGCGCACGCCGCCAACTTCGGCCTCTACGGCGATGCCCGCGGCCAACTGGTCATGGACATCAACGACTTCGACGAGACCGTGCCCGGCCCCTGGGAGTGGGACCTCAAGCGGCTCGCCGCCAGCCTGGTGCTGGCCGGCCGGGAGATCGGCGCCGATGCGGCGACCGCGCGCCAGGCCGCGTTCGACACGGCCGGCTCGTACCGACGCACCATGCGCGCGCTCGCCAAGCTGCCCGCCCTGGACGCCTGGAACGCCGTCGCCGACGACGAGCTGGTCTCCTTCGCCCAGGCGCACGGCCTGGCCGAGGTGCTGCAGAGGGTCGGCGCGAAGGCGCTCGGCAACACCAGCGCGAGGTTCGCCGCCAAGTCCACCGTCCGCGACACGGAGGGTGGCCGGCGTTTCACCGCCGCTCCCCCGGTGCTCAGCGAGGTCACCGACGCGACGGCCGCCGCGGTGGCCGTCGCCCTCGGCCCGTACGTGCGGACGGTGCCCGCCGAACTGCACCCGCTGCTCTCCCGCTACCGCGTGCAGGACGTGGCGTTCCGGGTGGTGGGCACCGGCAGCGTCGGCACCCGCTCGTACGTCGTGCTGCTGACCGACCACCGCGATCAGCCGCTGGTGCTCCAGGTGAAGGAGGCCCGCCCGTCGGCGCTGCTGCCGCACCTGGCCCGCGCGGGCTACCCGGTGACGGCGCCGGACAGCCACGAGGGCCGGCGGGTGGTGCTCGGCCAGAAGCGCATGCAGGTGGTCAGTGACACCCTGCTCGGCTGGACCACCGCCGACGGACTGCCCTACCAGGTACGGCAGTTCCGCAACCGCAAGGGCAGCGTGGACCCGGCGGCGCTGCTGCCCGACCAGCTGGACGACTACGCCCGGATCACCGGTGCGCTGCTGGCCCGGGCCCACGCGCACACCGCGAACCCCGGCCTGATCGGCGGCTACTGCGGCAAGAACGAGGCGCTGGACGACGCGGTGGCCACGTTCGCGGTGGCCTACGCGGACCGCACGGAGGCGGACCACGCCGACCTGGTGGCGGCGATCCGGGCCGGCCGCCTCCCGGCCGAGCACGGCGTCTGACGGTCCGTCACATCCGTCCACCGCGGGCCCGGCCGGCGGGGTCGAGGAACGGCGCGACCGCCGCGACGAACTCCGCCGGCCGGGTGCGGTGCACCAGGTGCCCGGCCTCGACGGTGACCGGAATCCGCCGGTGGCGGCGCGGCCGGCTGTTCGCCGGCCGCGCGAACCCCCGTGTCAGCGCTCCGCCCGGACCGGCGAGGGGCCGGGCGCGGCCGCCGGCGCCGCGGCCTCGCCCGTGCGCCCCGCGCGGCTCGCGCACACCGAGGCCAGCACGGCCAGCCCCGCCACGGCCGCGCAGACCGCGCTCGCGTACAGATAGGCCGACCGGTGGCCGCCCCCGCCCGCGGTGGCGCGCAGATAGACCCCGGAGAGCGCGGAGACGCAGACCGCCGCCGCGATCCGCTGCGTCATCTGCAGGATCGCCCCGCTCACCCCGGCCGCCTCGGCGGGCGCGTGGCGCAGCACATACGCCTGGTTGGTCGCGCCCATCAGGCCGACGGCCGTGCCGCCGAACAGTTGCAGCACCGCGAGCAGCCAGGGCAGCAGCGCGGCGGGCGCCCAGTGCGCGACCAGCCCGCTGCCGAGCATCACCAGGGCGGAGCCGGTCATCCCCACGGTGACGGTCCGTCGGCCGAAGCGCCGGACGACCCGCCAGGCGAGCGCGGAGGCGAAGCCCATCGCCACCGCCGAGGGCAGCGAGACCAGGGCCGCGCCCATCGGCGAGAGGCCGAGGCCGTCCTGCAGGAACATGGTCAGCACCAGCCCGGCGGCGATGGAGGAGCCGAACTGGGCCATCGCCACCGCCGTGCCGAGCGCGTACGGCGCCGAGCGGAGCAGCGCCGGGTGGATCAGCGGGTGGCCGCCGGCCCGGGCGTAGCGGCGCTGCCACCAGGCCAGCGCGCCGAGCAGCAGGCAGGCGCCGGCGGCGAAGGCGAGCCAGCCGGCCCAGCCGGGCGGCTGGACGAAGGGCAGCATCAGCGTCAGGGTCAGCGCGGCGACCAGCAGCAGGCCGACCAGGTCGAGGTCGGCGTTCCGGCTGCTGGGGCGCGGGCGGGGCAGGTAGCGGGCCGCCAGGGCGACGGTGGCCAGCCCGAACGGTACGTTGAGCAGGAAGGTCAGCCGCCAGCCGAACCCGGGGCCGACCGCCGCCAGCACCGCGCCGCCGATGGGCGGGCCGAGCGCGAAGGCCAGGCCGCCGGTGACGGCGTACATGCCGAGCGCGCGGGCCCGCAACTGGCCGCTGAACACGTCCTGGAGGGTGCCGATCATCTGGGAGTTGACCAGCCCGGCCCCGGCGCCCTGGAGCAGCCGGGCGGCCACCAGGACCGTGGGGTCGGTGGCGGTCGCGGAGAGCAGGCTGACGGCGCTGAACAGGGCGAGGCCGGTGACGAAGAACCACTTGCGGCCCTTGACGTCGCCGAGCCGGCCGCCGGGCACCAGGGCGAGGCCGAAGGCCAGGGAGTACCCGGCGACGATCCACTGCAGGTGCGCGGGCTGGGCGTGCAGGCTCTCGCGCAGGGCGGGAATCGAGGTGTTGAGGACGGACTGGTCGAGCAGGGTGGTGAAGCCGCCCGCGACGCAGACCAGCAGGACGCGGCGGCCGGCGGCGTCGAAGCGCTCGGCGGATATCGGTCCGGTGGCGGCCGGCCCGGCGGGGCTCACGGTTCGACCACCACCAGCGCGTACCGGACGCCCTCGGGCCCGGGGTTGTGGAAGCGGGTGGCGCCACCGACGAAGCGCAGGCAGTCCCCGGCCGCGAGCAGCTGCGGCTCGCCGTCCACCGTGAGCTCCAGCCGGCCCTCCAGCACCCAGAGATGGTGCTCCAGGCAGGGGACGGACGGCCGGTCGTAGCCGAGGTCGGCGCCCGCGGGCAGCCTGCCCTCGATCATCTCGGCGCGCAGCGAGCCGTGCGGCGGGGAGACCGAGCGGCGGACGAAGCCGGTCTCCTCGTCCCGCCAGATCCGCTGGTCCCCGGCCCGGACCAGCCGGGCCGGGGCCGACTCGACCTCGGCCAGCAGCCGGGACATGGTGCGCCCGTAGACGGCGCAGAGCCGCCCCAGCAGAGCGGCCGTCGGGCTCACCTCGGCCCGCTCGACCCGGGAGAGCGTGGACCGGCTGACATCCGCCCGCCGGGCCAACTCCTCCAGGGTCCAGCCACGTTGGACCCGAAGCTCGGCGAGACGGGCGGCCAGCCGTTCATCGGCGGCGGTGTCGATTCCCATATTCGCGATGCTATCCCGAATCCGGGATCACCAGGGGCACGCCGACCAGGCAGCCGGGTCACCGGACCGCCGGAACTCCCGCGCGTGCCGCCGCGGGCGGGTCCGGTCATGCTGGAAGAGGGAGCCGCCGTCATCCGGCCGTGCGGGCAACCCGCCCACGCGGCCGTCGGGACGGAAGAGCCGGAACGGAAGAACGGAAGAGGGGCAGGGTCGGCATGAGAGTCGTCGTCGATCTCAACCGCTGCCAGGCGTTCGCCCAGTGCGTCTTCCTGGCACCCGAGGTTTTCGAACTGCACGGCGAGGAGTCCCTGATGTACCGGCCCCGCTTCGACGAGGCGCACCGCGACGACGTGCTGCGCGCGGCCGCCGCCTGCCCGGTCCAGGCCATTCTCGTCGACCGCCTGGACGATTCCCGGGACACCCGGACGAGGCACGGCGATGGTTGCTGACAGCGCCGTGCGGGCGTTCCGCAGAGACGGCCGCATCGTCATCGTCGGCGCCTCGCTCGCCGGGCTGCGCGCCGCCGAGCACCTGCGCGAGGAGGGGTTCGGCGGATCGCTCACCCTGGTCGGGGACGAGCCGTACGAACCCTACGACCGGCCACCGCTGTCCAAGCAGGTCCTCCTGGGCCAGGTGCTGCCGCAGGACACCGACCTGCCCCGGCGGCGGGCCGTGGACGCGCGGTGGAGACTCGGCACCGCCGCCACCGGACTCGACCGCGAGAACAGACGCGTCCTGCTGGCGGACGGCGACGCGGTGGAGTACGACCGCCTGCTCATCACCACCGGCGTGCGGTCGCGGCCCTGGCCGCAGGAGAGCGAGGCGTCGCTGGACGGCGTCTGCGTCCTGCGCACCAGGGACGACACCACCCGGCTGACCAGACGGCTCGCCGGGCGGCCCCGCAGGATCCTGGTCATCGGTGCCGGCTTCACCGGTTCGGAGATCGCCTCCGCCTGCCGGGAGCGGGGCCTGGAGGTCACCGTCGCCGAGCGCGGTCCTGCCCCGCTGGTCGGGGCGCTCGGCGGGGTCGTCGGCACCGCGGCGGCGGACCTCCAGCGCGACCACGGTGTCGACCTGCGCTGCGGGATCACGGTGACCGCCCTGGAGGGCGACCCGGCCGGACGGCTGCGCCGCGCCCACCTGTCCGACGGCAGCCAGCTGGACGCGGACGTGGCGGTGGTGGCGCTCGGCGCGGTCCGCAACACCGGGTGGCTGGAGGGGACCGGGCTGGCGGCGGGCCCACGCGGGATCGCCTGCGACGCCGGCTGCCGGGCCTTCGACATCCACGGCATCGTCACCGACGACATCTTCGCCGCGGGCGACGTGGCCCGCACCCCCCACCCGCTGTTCGGCTACCAGTTCCTGTCACTGGAGCACTGGGGCAACGCCGTGGCACAGGCCGAGATCGCGGCGCACAACATGATCAGCCCCGGGACGGAGCGCCGCCCGCACCTGTGGACGCCCGCGTTCTGGTCCGCGCAGTTCGGCGTCACCGTCAAGTCGGTCGGAGTGCCCTCGATGGCCGACGAACTGGTCGTCACCCAGGGCTCGCTCGCCGAGCGCCGCTTCGTGGCCGCCTACGGCCACCAGGGCCGCATCATCGCCGCCGTCGGCTTCGACCAGGCGAAATGGATGGGTTTCTACCAGCGGCTGATCGAGCACGCGGCCCCCTTCCCGCCCTCCTTCCACGCCGTCGACCGACCGGGCGGGGGACAGCAGCCGGTACCGGCCCGGTTCCCCGACCCGGCACTGCCCAGCCACGGCCCCACCGTCACCCTCACCGGTCACTCGCCCAGCGAGCGGCGGGTCGTCTTCACACCCGCCCCGGCCTGACCGGCGGGCCGAGCCCCAAGGAACCCGCCCATGCCCTCCACCAGCCCGGTCCGGCAGATCCTCGACCAGAGCAACCGCGCCGACCCCTACCCCCTCTACGCCGAGCTCCGCCGCACCCCGGTGCTGCGCGACGAGAGCGGCGTCCACCTGGTGACCACCTACTGGGAGATCCGCGGGCTGCTCGAGGATCCGCGCATCAGCTCCGACGTGCGCAGCCGCGCCCCCGGAACGTCCAGCCCCCTGCGCGGCGCGGCCGAGGACGAGACCCTTCCGCCGGCCTTCATCGGGCTCGACCCTCCCGAGCACGACCGGCTGCGCCGGCTGGCCATGCGGCCCTTCGGCCCCCCGCACAGCCCCCGCCGCATCCACGACATGCGCGGCGAGCTGACCCGGACCGTCTCCGGCCTCATCGACGCCCTGGACGGCCGGCAGGAGTTCGACGTGGTCGACGACTTCGCCTACCCCTTCCCCGTCACGGTGATCTGCCGGCTGCTGGGCGTGCCCAAGGCGGACGAACCGCACTTCCGCGTCCTGGTCGACGCGGCACTCGCCGGCCTCAGACCGACCGAGGACCCGGCCGAGCAGCTCCGCACGGCCCAACGGGGCCGCCACGAACTCGGCCAGTACCTCTGGGGGCTGACCGAGGAGCACCGCCACCACCCCGGCGACGACATGCTCTCCGCCTGGGCCACCGACTCCGGACCGCACGGCAGCCTCTCGCCGATCGAACTGGTCAGCACCGCCGTCCTGTTGCTGATCGCCGGCCACGAGACCACCGTCAACCTGGTCACCAACGGCATGCTCACCCTGCTGCGCCACCCCGAGGAGCTGCGGCGGCTGCGGGACGCCCCCGAGACGGCGCCCGCCCTCGTGGAGGAACTGCTGCGCTACGAACCGCCCGTGCACATCCTGCCCCAGCGCAGCCCCCTGGAGGACATCGAGATCGCCGGCACCGTCCTCCCCAAGGGCGAGCCGGTCTGGCTGCTGCTCGCCTCGGGCAACCGGGACCCCAAGCGCTTCCCCGACCCCGACCGCTTCGACCCGACCCGCGAGGACACCCAGCACCTCGGCTTCGGGTACGGGATCCACCACTGCTTCGGAGCGCCGCTCGCCCGCCTGGAGGCGCACATCGCCCTGACCGGACTCGCCCGGCGGCTGCGCGATCCCCGGCTGGTGGCCGACCCGCCGCCGTACCGGCCCAGCCCGGTCCTGCGCGGTCCCCGCCATCTGGCCGTGGCCTTCGACGGCCTTGAGGCGCCGTAGCGCTTCCTGTCAGGTGGTCCGTCCGGGCCGCGCGCCGTCCGGTCGGCACGGTGACTCGCGGTCAGTGCAGCGGCTTGGCCATCACGCACTCCCTGGTCGCGCCGTCGGGCAGCAGGTCGCCGGGCTCTTCCGTGACGGCGAACCCGTGGCGCAGGTAGAGGGCGAGGGCGGGGTCGTTGCCCGGGATCACGGCGAGCCTCAGCACCGTGCCGCCCGACCGCAGGGCCCAGGCCTCGATCGCCGTGAGCAGCCGGTCTCCGACGCCGCGGCCGCGCGCCCCGGGAGCGACCCAGACCGACCTCAGCTCCTTCCCGGTGCCGTCCCCGGGGACGCCGCGGGCCATTCCGACGGCCCGGCCGTCCAGCAGGGCGACGACGTGGTGGGCGCCGGGCGCCCGGAAGCCGGACCGCCAGCGCTCTTCGCCGCCGTCCTGCCAGTCCGCGAGCCGGGACTTGAACGCGTGCGGCGCCTCGGCGAGCGCGGCGAGGCGGACCTCCCGCCACAACGGCCAGTCGTCTGTCGTGAGAACGCGCAGAGTCAGCATGCGGGCGAGTCTGTCGCACCGCCCACGGGGCGGTCCACGGCATTTGCCCTGGCCGCGGCAGGGGCGGCAGCGGCTGCGCGTGGCCACGGGCGGAGGGGGGTGGACAAAGAGGGTGAACAAAGACCGCGTGGACGGCAGACTGGCCCCCATGGCTGCATCGGATCCCAAGGAAGACCTGCGCGTCTATCTTCAGGACGCCCGCGACGTCCTGCTGTGGAAGCTTGACGGTCTGTCCGAGTACGACGTTCGCCGCCCCATGACACCGACCGGCACCAATCTGCTGGGGCTGGTCAAGCACATGACCGGCGCGGAGGCGATGTACCTCGGCGAGGGCTTCGGGCGGCCGTTCGACGGGCCGCCGCTCTGGATCACCGGTGACGCCGAGCCGAACTCGGACCTGTGGGCGAGGCCCGACGAGACCCGTGAGCAGATCGTCGGACTGTACCGCCGGGTATGGGCCCACGCGGACGCGACGATCGAGTCGCTGCCCCTGGACGCGGTCGGCCGGGTGCCCTGGGGGCGGCGGAGTGAGGTGACGCTCCACCGCGCGCTGGTCCACCTGATCGCCGAGACCGACCGGCACGCCGGGCACGCCGACATCGTGCGGGAACTCGTCGACGGGGCCGTGGGGCAGCGGAGCGACAGCGGCAACATGGCACCCGGGGACGCCGTGTGGTGGGAGGACCACCGGAACCGCGTGGAGCGGGCGGCCAAGGAGGCCGACCACGGCGCGTAGTCGGGAGAGCGGGAGGCCGGGGGCGGTTCGCGGGCGGGTACGGCCCATCAGAGCTACCAGCCGCTGATCATATGATGTCCGCAGCCAGAGGCCGGTTCGGCCCGGCCCGGCGAGGGGGATCATGTTCGGCATCATCAGACCGTGCAGACACCGGCTTTCGGAGCGGCTGCAGACGTCCTGGATGGCGCATCTGTGCGGGCTCTGCCTCGCGCTGCGCGACGACCACGGCCAGTTGGCCCGGACCGCCACCAACTACGACGGCCTGATCATCTCGGTGCTGGTCGAGGCGCAGAGCGCGAAGGACGACGCCTCCTGGCGCCGCACCGCGGGGCCCTGCCCGCTGCGCGGAATGCGGACCGCGTCGGTCGCCAGGGGCGAGGGCGCCCGGCTGGCCGCCGCCGTCTCGCTGGCGCTCGCCTCGGTGAAGATCCGCGACCACGTCGAGGACCGGGACGGCGTGTTCGCCCGCCGTCCGGTCGCCGCCGGGGCCCGGGCGGTGACCAGGCGCTGGGACCGCAAGAGCGCGGGCAGTGCCTCGGCGGTCGGCTTCGACACCGCCGTGCTGCTCGACGCCGCCTCCCGCCAGGGCGGGCTGGAGCGGGAGCTGGCACCGGGCGGCTCCGTCCTGCTGGTCACCGAGCCCACCGAGAGCGCCACCTCGGCGGCGTTCGCGCACACCGCCGTACTGGCCGGCCGGCCCGGCAACGCCGCCCCGCTGGCCGAGGCCGGCCGGCTGTTCGGCCGGCTCGCCCATCTGCTGGACGCCGCCGAGGACCAGGCCGCCGACGCCGCGAGCGGCGCCTGGAACCCGCTCACCGCCACCGGCACCGACCGCGCCGAGGCCGAACGCCTCTGCCGCGACGCCGTCCACGGCATCCGGCTCGCCCTGCGCGAGGTGGAGCTGACCGACCGGGCGCTGGTGCACGTCCTGCTCGCGCACGAGACCGAGCGCGCGGTCGAGCGGGTCTTCGGCCCGGCCGCGCACGCCGTCTCCTGCCGCACCCGGACGGCCGCCGGCACCGACGGCACCACCGACACCGGCACCGCCGGCAACCCGTACCAGGCGCCGCCCCGGCAGGACCCGGACCAGGCACCGCCCGGCGAGCCGGGCGCACCGGTCCCCCCGTGGGTGCCGCAGGGACCGGGCTTCAGCCCGCCGGGCGCCCCGCACCCGCACCCGCGCAACCTGCTGGCCGGCTGCGCGGTCTGGGCGCTGATGGCCTGCACCTGCCGGCTGATGTGCTGCGACCACGACGACCCGTTCTCGCGCGAGCGCAGGGAGGGCTGGTGCTCCCGGCACGACTGCGGCGACGGCTGCGACTGCTGCGGCAACGGGTGCGACTGCTGCGACGGGTGCTGCGGGGACGGCGGCTGCTGTGACGGGTGCGGCTGCGACGGCGGTTGCGACTGCGGCAGCTGCTGAACCGGCGCAGGCCGGGCCCGGACGCCCGGCAATGGCCCCCTGGGTGGAGGCGGGCTCATCCGGGCGGCGGGCCCGCCCGGCGTGGCGGCTCCGACCTGCGGCCGAGCGGGTTACGCCGCCCGCAGGACGCGCCGACGGCGGTCGCGGACCTAACGTGGCGTCATGTCGACAACCCCCCGGTGGCGGACGGCCGCGCTGCTCGCCGTGCCCATCGCCGTCCTGCTCTCGCTGGCCGGCCCGCAGGCCGCGCCGGCCGCCTCCCCGACCGCCTCCCCGGCCGCCGAACCGCCGTCCACCGCATCCTCGTTCGGCTCACCCGCCGACGCGACGGCCGGCGCACCGCAGGTGCCCGCGCCCACCACCCGCCGGCCGGTCGGCGCCACCTCGGTCCACCTGGTGGACACCGGCCGGCACGACCCCTGGCGGCCGGACGCGGCCACCCGCGAACTGATGGCCACCCTCTGGTACCCGGCACAGTCCGCGCGCGGCGAGCAACTGCCCTACATCTCCCCCGAGGTGTCCACGGCCCTGTACGGCACCCCGGACCTCAGCACCGTGAGCACGGGGGTGAAGGCCCGTACGGTGCCGGCGCCCGGACGGCACCCGCTGGTCGTGCTCTCCCCCGGCTACGGCTACAGCCGGACCTCCCTCACCGCCCTCGCCGAGGACCTCGCGGCCCGGGGCTACGCGGTGGCCGCGCTGGACCACACCTACGAGACCGTCGTGCAGTTCCCCGACGGACGGGTGGAGTCCTGCCTGATCTGCGACCGGGTGGACGAGCAGCGGGCGGCCGAGGTCACCCTCAGCCGGGCGAAGGACATCGGCTTCCTGATCGACCGGCTGACCGCGCCCGGGCCCGGGCTCGTCCGCGGGCTGCAGATCGACCGCTCCCGGATCGGCGCGGCCGGTCACTCCATCGGTGGCGCGAGCGCGATCGAGGCGATGCGCGAGGACGGGCGGATCCGCGCCGCCGCCAACCTGGACGGCGACGTCTTCGTCCCGCTCCCGGCCGACGGCCTCTCCCGCCCGGTGCTGCTGCTCGGCGCCCAGCGGCACGCCGGCGCGTCCCCGACGGCGAACTGGGACGAGACCTGGCAGCACCTGACCGGCTGGAAGCGCTGGCTGGACCTGCCGGAGGGCGGCCACCTGTCGTTCTGCGACGTGCACTGGCTGGTGGACTCCCTCGGCGTCCGCGACCAGGTACCGCCCGAGACCGCACAGGGGCAGTACGGCACCATCAAGGGCGACCGTGCGCTCGCCGCCACCCGGGCGTACCTCGGCGCGTTCTTCGACCGGCATCTGCTCAACCGTCCGGCCCGGCTGCTGGACGCGCCCTCGGCGGCGTATCCGGAGGTCCTGTTCGCCAAGTAGGCCGTGTCCTCGACGAGTTCGGGCCGAACCTCTGGACGCGCCGTGACCTGAGCATGTAAAACAGCTCTCCCGGCAGCTCTCCGCACAGCGCCCCCGCCCCCGCGCGCCGCGCGCACCCCTCGGCACGTCCTGCCGCGCGCGGCGCGCAGCCCCCTCGCAACGCGCCACCACGCCTCAGCACGCTTCACCGCTGCCGGAGTTCACCGCGTCCAGCCGCCGCGCCCGCTCGGCGGCGCACCTTGCCGTGCGCCGCCGCCGCGGCCTTCGCCGAGAACCCGAGGAGCACGATGCCGTTCAGTATCCGAACGACCGCCGGTGCCATAGCCGTTGCCGTCGCGGCGGTCACCTTCACCGCCACCGCCCTGCCCGGCACCGCCTTCGCCGCCCCCGAACCGGGCCCGGCCGCCTCCGCCGCCGCCCCCTCCTCGGCCGCCGTCTCGGCCGCCGACGCGGCACTCGCCGCCAACGCCGCCCGGCTCGGCATCACCCCGGCGCAGAGCCGCACCGTCCGGGACGTCGTCGCCGACGCCGACGGCGGCCGGCACGTCCGCTACGACCGCACCTTCGCCGGACTGCCGGTGCTCGGCGGCGACCTGGTCGTCCACCTCGCCCCGGGCGGCGCCTTCACGGGAGCCGACCGGGCCGCCGCCGGCGATCTCGCGGTGCCCACCACCACGCCCGCCGTCCCGGCCGCCACCGCGCGGGCCCAGGCCGTCCGGGCCCTCGGCCCCGCCATCCGAAACGCCGACGCCACGGCCGAGCTGGTGGTCGACGCCCTGCACGGCACGCCCCGGCTCGCCTGGCAGACCACCGCCGCCGGCCAGGACTACCTCGGCAACCCGGTCGCCCGCACGGTGCTGTCGGACGCGGCCACCGGCGGCACCATCGCCACCTGGGACGCGATCGAGACCGTCACCGGCGACGGCGCCTCGCTCTACAGCGGCACCGTCCCGCTGGAGGCCACCGCCGCCGGCGGCTCCTACCAGCTCAAGGACCCGACCCGGGGCGGCACCTACACCGGCGACGCGCAGAACAAGACCGACCTCTGCATCGGCAGCATCTGCATCAGCCGGGCGCCCGCCGTGCTCTTCACCGACGCCGACAACCACTGGGGCACCGGCACCACCGCCGACCGGGCCACCGCCGCCGTCGACGCCCAGTACGGCACCGACGTCACCTGGGACTACTACAAGAACGTGCACGGCCGCAACGGCATCGCCGGCGACGGCAAGGGCGCGTACAACCGCGTCCACTACGGCAGCGGCTACAACAACGCCTTCTGGCAGGACAGCTGCTTCTGCATGACGTACGGCGACGGCGACGGGACGACCTTCGGGCCGCTGGTCTCGCTGGACGTCGCCGGGCACGAGATGTCGCACGGCGTCACCTCGCGGACCGCCAAGCTCACCTACTCCGGCGAGTCCGGCGGGCTCAACGAGGCGACCTCCGACATCCTCGGCACCCTGGTCGAGTTCTACGCCGCCAACCCCGCCGACCCGGGTGACTACCTGATCGGTGAGCAGATCGTGCAGCCCGGCTTCGGCAAGGCCGCGCTGCGGTTCATGGACCAGCCGTCCAAGGACACCAAGTCGGCGGACTGCTGGAGCTCCGGCGTCGGCAACCTCGACGTGCACTACTCCTCGGGCGTCGCCAACCACTTCGCCTACCTGCTCGCCGAGGGCAGCGGCACCAAGGTGGTGGGCGGCGTCACCTACTCCAGCCCCACCTGCGACGGTTCGACCGTGACCGGCATCGGCCGGGACAAGCTCGGCGCGGTCTGGTACCGGGCACTCACCGTCTACATGACGTCCGGCACCACGTACGCCGGCGCCCGGACGGCCACCCTCAAGGCGGCCACCGACCTCTACGGCGCGGGCAGCGCCGAGTACGCCGCGGTCGCCGCCGCCTGGTCGGCCGTCGCGGTCGGCTGACCCTCGCCGCCGCCACCCGCCACCGGCCCGGGGCGCCCCCGCGTCTCGGGCCGGTGTGCGCCCCCGCCTGGTCCCGGCCCGCGCTGCCAGAGCGGCACCACCGCCACCGGACCACCGGCCGCCGACCGCCCGCGCTCACACATCCCGGCTCGCGACCGCCGCCGGCCCCGTCCGCCGGTCCGCCGCCAGCGAGTGCTCCAACCGCGCCAGCAGCGCCCGGAACCGCTCGGTGTCCTGCTCTGTCATCCGCCCGTCGGGCCGCACCCGCGCACCCGGCACCTCGGCCGTTCTCTCGTTCATGCCCCCGACGTTATGCCCCGGCGATCAACAGCCGATAAACACCCCCGCCGTCGGGCGGCCGGATCACGCCCGGCCGAGCACCCGGTCGACCGCTATCTCGATGACCACCCGGTCCGGGTTCACCCGCGGCTCCCGGTACCGCTCCGTGTAACGGCGCACGGCCTCGGCCACCTCCCCCGGTTCGTCCCGGACGACGGCCACGCCCTCCAGCGTCGACCAGCGCGCCCGGTCCACCTGGCAGACCGCCACCCGCATCCCCGCAGGGCCGGCCGCCAGCACGTTGCGCACCTTGCGGCTGGTCCGGCTGCTGATCACCCGCGCGACCGCCGTCTCCGGCTGGTACGTCACCCCCACCGGCACCACATGCGGCGAACCGTCCGGCCGCCGGGTGGTCAGCGTGGAGATGTGCCGCTCCCGCCAGAACGAGAGAAAGGCGTCGTCGAGCTCGCGCGGATCATGGGCCATGCCCGCGATCGTACGACGTCCGGCCCGGTGCGCGGGCACCGGGCCGAACGGCGACGCACCGCCTCGGCGCAGGTCCTGGCGACGCCGCACCGCCTCGGCGGCGAGCACGGCTCAGCGGCCGCGGGCGATCCAGTCGGCGAGGGCCGGGGCCTCGGCACCGATGGTGGTCGGGTCACCGTGCCCGGTGCGGACCACCGTCTCCGGGGGGAGGGAGAGCAGGCGGTCGCGGATCGAGTCGATGATGGTCGGGAAGTGCGAGAACGACCGGCCGGTGGCACCCGGGCCGCCCTGGAAGAGGGTGTCGCCGGTGAAGACCGTCCCGAGGTCCGGCGCGTACAGGCAGACCGCGCCCGGCGCGTGCCCGGGCGTGTGCAGCACGGTCAGCACGGTGCCGGCCACCTCGATCCGCCCGCCGTCGGCGAGTTCGGCGTCCGGCAGCCGCTCGGGGTGGGTGAGCTTCCAGAGCGGAAGGTCGTCGGGGTGCAGCAGGATCGGCGCGCCGGTCCGGGCGGCGAGCGCGGGGGCCGCGTCGATGTGGTCGTTGTGCGCGTGGGTGGAGACGATGGCCAGCAGCCGGCGCCCGCCCAGGGCGGCCTCGATCGCGTCGGCGTCATGGGCCGCGTCGATCACCACGGCCTCGGCGTCGTCACCGACGATCCAGACGTTGTTCTCCACCTCCCAGCTGCCGCCGTCGAGTTCGAAGGTGCCGGCGGTGACCAGCCGGTCGATGCGCGCGGTGGTCACAGGACCACCACCGAACGGAGCACGTCGCCCTGGTGCATGCGCTCGAACGCCTGCTCCACCTGGTCGAGGTCGATGGTCTCGGTGACGAACGCGCCGAGGTCCAGACGGCCCTGGAGGTAGAGGTCGATCAGCATCGGGAAGTCCCGCGAGGGCAGGCAGTCGCCGTACCAGGAGGACTTCAGCGCGCCGCCCCGGCCGAACACGTCCAGCAGCGGCAGCTCCAGCGCCATCTCCGGCGTCGGCACGCCGACCAGGACGACCGTGCCGGCCAGGTCGCGGGCGTAGAACGCCTGCTTGTACGTCTCCGGACGGCCGACCGCCTCGACCACCACGTCCGCGCCGTGGCCGCCGGTCAGCTCGCGGATCGCCTCGACCGGGTCACTGGTACGGGAGTTGACGGTATGGGTGGCACCGAGCCGCTGCGCGGTGGCCAGCTTGCGGTCGTCGATGTCCACCGCGATGATCTTCGACGCGCCGGCCAGGCGCGAGCCGAGCACGGCGGCGCCGCCGACCCCGCCGCAGCCGATCACCGCGACCGTGTCGCCGCGGCCGACGTTGCCGGTGTTGATCGCGGCGCCGATGCCCGCCATCACACCGCAGCCCAGCAGCCCGGCGACGGCCGGGTCGGCGGCCGGGTCGACCTTGGTGCACTGCCCGGCCGCGACCAGGGTCTTCTCGGCGAAGGCCCCGATCCCCAGGGCCGGGGAGAGCTCGGTGCCGTCCAGCAGGGTCATCTTCTGCTTGGCGTTGTGGGTGTTGAAGCAGTACTGCGCCCGGCCGCGCTTGCAGGCCCGGCACTGACCGCAGACCGCGCGCCAGTTGAGGACGACGAAGTCACCCGGCTCGACCTCGGTCACGCCCGCGCCGACCGACTCGACGATGCCCGCCGCCTCGTGGCCCAGCAGGAACGGGAACTCGTCGTTGATACCGCCCTCGCGGTAGTGCAGGTCGGTGTGGCAGACACCGCAGGCCTGAATCCGCACCACCGCCTCGCCCGGTCCCGGGTCGGGCACGACGATCGTCGTGACCTCCACGGGCGCGCCCTTGGCGCGCGCGATGACTGCCTTGACCTGCTGGGCCATCCGATTCCACCTCCGTCGGCCGGCGCGCCTCCGCACCGGCGTGACCTGCATCAATGACTTGCCCACGAAGCGTAGCGCCCGGCCGGCCGCGCCCCCGGCGTACGGGCCTGGTGATCCGGCTCACCGTGACCCGGTCGGCCCGGCCGGCCGCGTCGGCCGGGGCGCGCGCACGGCACCGAGCACCCGTCATCGTGCCCTGAACCGGCCGCCGATGGCTGGAAGTGCCGCTGACTGCGGACCGTCACCCACGTACGGTCGAAGCTGACCTGCCACACCCCGACCGAACCACCCCGGCCGAACCACCCCGGCCCGCGCCGAACCGTCCCCGCCCGCGCACCTCCCCGGATCCACCCCCCGTCGGGCCGCCCCGTGCGGCCCACCGCCCTGGAGTCTGGAGTACGGATGTCCGCCGAGAACAGTGCGACCGGCACCGCCCAAGCGCCCCTGATCCCGCTGCACTGCCTGCGCCACCTGGAGCCGGGCCCGCCCCGCCTGGCCGCGCTGCCCACCGGCACCCCGGTCTGGCTGGTCAGCCGGCACACCGACGTCCGGCAGGTGCTCACCGACCCGCGTCTGGGCCGCGCCCCGCTGTACGCCGCCGACGCGCCGCCGCTGTCGCTCACCCCCAACATCCTGGACGACCCGCAGAGCATGCTGAACATCGACGGCACCGGGCACCAGCGGCTGCGCCGCACCGTGCAGCGGGCGTTCACCCCGCGCGCGATCGCGCGCTGGCGCCCCTGGGTGGCCTCGGTGGTCGAGTCCCTGCTGGACGAGCTGATCGACCAGGGCTCCCCCGCCGACATCGTCGCCGCCTACTCCCGCCCGCTGCCGATCGCCGTGATCAGCCGCCTGATGGGTCTGGACGGCCTCGACAGCAAGCGCCTCGCCCACTGGAGCGACCACGCGCTCTCCGCCACCGCCTTCTCCGCCGAGGCGATCCGGGCGGCCATGGACGACTTCGCCGCGTTCGGCACCGAGCTGATCGCCGAACGCCGCGCCGCCCCCGGCGACGACCTGGTCAGCAGTCTGCTCACGGCGGCCGACGAGAGCGGCGACATCGGCGAGGCGCAGCTGGTCTCGCTCGTCATCGGCCTGGTGGTGGCCGGGCACGAGACCACCATGACCACGCTCGGCAACGCCCTGGTCTACCTGCTCGGCGACGGCCGGGACGCCTGGCAGCGGCTCGCCGCGGACGAGCAGAGCGCGGCCGCGGCCACCGAGCAGTTGCTGCGCGCCGTCCCGCTCGGGGACGCCAAGATCCTCCCCGGGCTGCTGCGGCGCACCGTGGAGGACGTCGAGATCGGCGGGGTGGTCATCCCGGCGGGCAGCGTGGTGGCCGCCGACACCGGGGCCGCCAACAAGGACCCCGGGGTGTTCACCGGGGACCTGCTGACCGAGCTCTTCTCCCCGCTCGCCGCGCCGATGTACACCTTCGGGGCCGGCCCCCACCACTGTCTGGGCGCCTGGCTGGCCCGGATGGAACTGGAGCTCGCCCTGCACCGGCTGGCCCGCCGGCTGCCCGCGCTGCGGCTCGCCGGGGCGACGGACATCGACTGGCGGCGCGGCCTGCTGACGCGCAGCCCGAACTCCCTCCAGGTCGCCTGGTGACCGCCGACGCGGCGGACGCCGACGCCGTGGTGGTCCGGGTGGACCGGGACCGCTGTATCGGCTCCGGGATGTGCGCGCTCACCGCACCCGGCTCGCTGGCGCTCGGCGCCGACGGGCTGGCCCGCCCGGTGCGCGGCTCCGTCGACGGCGCGGGCGGCGGCGGTGACGGCAACGGCGAGCGGCTGACGGAGGCGCTGGCCGAGGCCGTGGACTTCTGCCCGGTCGAGGCGATCGCCCTCTACTCCGCCCGCCACGGCCACCGGCTCGCCCCGGCCGAGTGACGCCCGCGCCGGTGCCCCGCCCTCCCGGGGAGGGCGGGGCACCGGCGACGGTCCGCCCGTCCCGGACGGGCGGTCAGGCCGGGACCTGCCCCGGCTCGCCCGCCCAGGCCAGCGCCTTGCGGATCTCGCTCGCCGGATCGCCCTCGTGGTACGGGCGCTCGCTGGTCTCGACGTGGTCCAGGAACTCCTGGTACCGCACCGCGTACGAGAGGTGGTAGAGCGGCTCGACCAGTTCCAGGGCGCGCTCCGGGTCCGAGCCGGGGGCGTGCTCCCGCCAGGCGCGCGCCCAGACACCGGCGATCTGCGCCCAGCGCTCGGCGGAGACGTACTGACGCGGGCGCAGCCCGTCCAGCGCCGGGTGGCCGAGGCAGGAGTCCGCGTAGTCGACGATCACCGTGTGCGTGCCGTCGGAGCGCCAGTTGCCGGGGTGGAAGTCGCCGTGCACCAGCGTCTCGGGGAGTCCGCAGGCGGTCAGTTCACCGACCAGTGCGGGCAGTCGCGCGGCGAGGGCGCGGGCGGCGGCGAGTTCACCGGCCGTCAGATCGGAGCGGGCCGGGCCGGTGCCGGCCTCCAGCCGGTCGAGCAGGGAGTCGACCTGGCCGAGGAGGGTGCGCGGGGTGCGGTCGCGCAGACCGGCGGCGGCCGCCCGGCCGTCCGCCGCGAGCGCCGCCTGGGCGGCGACCAGCCGGGGCAGCACGTCCGCGACGGTCTCGGCGGACGGGCCCCAGCAGTCCTCCCCGGGCACATGGTCGAGCAGCAGCAGCCCGCGCTCCGGGTCGGCGCCGAGCACCGGTGGCACCAGGGTCGCGTCGACGCCGCCGAGCAGGGCGATGACCTCGCCCTCGCGCGCGTTGAACACCGGGTTGATCGCCTTCAGCCAGGCGTCGCCGCCGGTCGTGGTCGAGTAGCGGAACAGGCCGGACAGGTTCCACGTCCTGAGCTGCCGGGCCCGGCCGGCCACGGGACGACCCGCCTGCCCCAGCGTCCGCTCCGCCCAGTCCAGGACGTCGCGCAGCCCGGCGGGCGTGGCCCAGCCGGCCCGCCGCTCGGCCGGGCCGAGCAAGGCGGCCAGGTCGGCGCCCGGCTCACGCGGGGCCGGCGCGGCGGGCCGCTCCAACGCCTCGGCGTGGTAGACCACATGCCCGCCGCTACCGCCCTCGCCGCTCGCCACTTCGGCCAGCCGGACCACCGCCACCGGCACTCCGGCCACGGCCGAGACCCGTTCGACCACCGGCCCGACGGCCGACCACCACCCTCCGTCCACCTCGAACGGGCCCACCGGCCCGAAGTAGTCGTCCCCGTGGGTGAGGTGGACGCTGACCGTCCGACCGTTCGCTCGTTCCATCCGGGCAGGTTCCCTCATCCGGCCCGCCCTCGCGACCGAATTTCGGCCCGCCGGTACGGCGTAGGCGCTGGGCCCGTCCGGGGCCGGCCGCCCGGCCCGCCGGTGCCTCCGTCCCGTCGGCCCCGGTGGCACGGCTACGGGATCGCCACGGCGGCCCCCGAGACCCGCACCCGGGCGTCGCCCTCGCGGAGTTCGACGTGCAGCAGGCCCGGGCGGCCGAGATCGTCGCCCTGGTGCAGCGTCAGTGTGGCCGGCACCGTCACCGCGCCCAGTTCGCGCAGGTAGGCGCCGAAGGCGGCGGCGGCCGCACCGGTGGCGGGATCCTCCACGACGCCGCCGACCGGGAACGGGTCGCGGACGTGGAAGACGTCCTCGCTCTCGCGCCAGACCAGTTGGAGGGTGACCAGATCGCGGGCCGTCATATAGGCGGCGAGGCCGTCGAAGTCGTACGCCAGCCGGGCGAGCCGGTCACGGGTGGCCGCGGCGAGCACCAGGTGGCGGGCGCCGCCGTAGGCGATCCGGGGCGGCAGCGCGGCGTCCAGGTCCTCGGGCGACCAGCCGAGCAGGGCGAGCGCCTCGGCGACGTCCGCCTCGCCGGCCTCCTCGACGTGCGGCTCGACGCTGGTGAGGGTGGCGCGCAGCACGCCGTCCGCGTCCTTGTCCACCTCGATCGGCACCTCGCCGGCCGGGGTGGCGAAGACGTAGTGGCCGGGACCGGCCCGCTCGGCGAGCGCGACGGCGGAGGCGACGGTGGCGTGACCGCAGAACGGCACCTCCAGCAGCGGGCTGAAGTACCGCACGGTGTAGGTGCCTTCGGCCCGGCCGGGTATCAGGAACGCCGTCTCCGAGTAGCCCACCTCGGCGGCGATGGCGAGCATCCGCTCGGTGGAGAGGCCGGAGGCGTCCAGCACGACGCCGGCCGGGTTCCCGCCGTCCGGGCGGGTGGTGAAGGCGGCGTAGCGAAGGATCTCGCCGCCGGGGGGCACGGGCACGGTGTCACTGGTCATGACCGCTCGAACGCCGTCCGTCCGACGGCTGTTCCCGTTCGTCGGCCGCAACCGGTGTCACTCGGATCGCCACGCGCCCCCTCAGCCCCGCCCACGCCCCCTCAGCCCAGGCCCTCTCAGCGCAGCACGGCCCGGGTGGCCGCGCGCCGGCCCCCGCGGTGCTGACGGCGCTGCTGACCCCCGGCGGCGGCCCCGGTCCGGTGGGTCCCTCCCGGCGCCGACGAGCCCGGCCCCGTACCCGGCCGGCCGCACCACGCCCGTCCCCCGCCCGGCCCAGTCCGGCGTGCGGGCGGGCACGTCGGAGCCGATGCTGGGCGGCGACGCGCGCCCGGCGTACGGCGGCCGGGCCGGCCCGAGGAAGGACACCCCATGAGCTCCCTCGACTTCGAGGTCATCGACAGCCCCGACAGCTCACTGAACAAGACCTCCGTGCTGGTGACCGGTCCGAACGACGCCCTGCTGGTGGACGCCGGGTTCACCCGCTCCGACGGGCGGCGGCTGGCCGAGCGGATCCGCGCCACCGGCAAGCGGCTGACCACGGTGTTCGTCAGCCACGGCGACCCGGACTTCTACTTCGGCGCCGAGGAGGTCCAGGCCGCCTTCCCGCAGGCCCGGTTCCTGGCCACCGCGGCCACCGTCGAGCACATCCAGGAGTCCTACGAGGACAAGCTGAAGGCCTGGGCCCGTCTCGGGCCGGAGCTGCCGACCCGGCTGGTGCGGCCCGAGGTGCTGCACAACGACGAGCTCGTCTTCGAGGGCCACCGGTTCGAGCTGCGCGGCGCCGACTTCCACCTGCCGGAACGGCACTACCTCTGGCTCCACCACCACCACGCGATCCTCGGCGGGGTGCTGCTCTTCGAGGGCCTGCACGTCTGGACGGCCGACACCCCGACCCCGGAACAGCGGGCCGCCTGGATCGACCTGCTGGACGGGATGGAGGCGCTGGAGCCGACGTTCGTGGCGGCCGGCCACCGGACCGCCGGCGCACCCACCGACACCACCGCGATCCGACACACCCGGGACTACCTGCGGGCGTTCGAGACGGAGATCGGCCGCACCACCGACGCGGCCGCCGCCAAGGAGGCGCTGGAGCGCCGCTTCCCGGATCTGGGCCTGAAGCTGGCGGTCGACCTCGGGACGAAGGTCGCCAAGGGCGAAATGGCCTGGGGCTGAGCCGCGATGATCGAGATTCCGAAGGCCGCGGCCTCGTTCGCCGAGTCCGACGCCCCCGCCGACGTGGTGCGCCGCCAGTACCTGGCCTCGGCCCGCGGGGACCTGGCCGCACTGCGGGCCACCCTGGCCGACGACGTGGAGTGGACCGAGATGGCGGGCTTCCCGCTGGCCGGCACCTACCGCACGCCGAAGGGCGTCACCAGCAATGTGATGGAGCGCCTGGCCGCCGAGTGGGACAGCTGGACGGCGCACGACGACCGCTATGTGGTGGACGGCGAGAACGTGGTCGTGCTGGCCCGCTACACCGCCGTCAACAAGGCCACCGGCCGCCCCCTGGCGGTGCGGGTGGCGCACCACTTCACGGTGCGCGGCGGCCGGATCGTCCGGTTCGAGCAGTTCGTCGACACCGCCCTGGTCAGGGCCGCGATGACGGCCTGACCCGCGCAGAACCGCCTAGCGCCCGCTCCAAACCCGCTCGAACCATGCTTCACCCGTTCGGGGGGAGCCTGTCGCGGCGCGCCCGGCGCGGTCTCGACAGGCCCGCAGGACGGCGGCAGGCTGTCGGTGATTCCGGCCGGAGAGCGAGGAGTTCAGCATGAGCACGAACACGGCGGGGACGGCCGACGGCGGCGGGCGCGAGCGCCCGTACGTGATCGTCGGGGCCTCCCTCGGCGGCGCGAAGGCCGCGCAGGCACTGCGCGAGGCCGGGTACGGGGGCGGCATCGTCCTGATCGGCGACGAGCACGAGCGGCCGTACGAGCGGCCGCCGCTCTCCAAGGGATACCTGCTCGGCAAGACCCCGCGGGAGAAGATCTACGTCCACCCGCCGCAGTGGTACGCCGAGCACGACATCACCCTGCGGCTGGGCACCGCGGTCGCCTCGATCGACCCGGCCGCGCACACCGTCACGCTCACCGACAACGGCGAGATCGGCTACGACAAGCTGCTGCTGACCACCGGCTCGGTGCCGCGCCGGCTGCCGGTGCCCGGCGCGGACCTGGACGGGGTGCTGTACCTGCGCCGGGTCGAGGACAGCGACCGGATCAGGGCGGTGCTGAGGCCCGGCGCCCGGGTGGCCGTGATCGGGGCCGGCTGGATCGGCCTGGAGACGGCGGCGACGGCGCGGGCCGCGGGCGCCGAGGTCACCGTGCTGGAGGCGGCCGAGCTGCCGCTGCTGCGGGTGCTGGGCCGCGAGGTCGCCCAGGTCTTCGCCGACCTGCACCGCGACCACGGCGTGGAGCTGCGGTTCGGCGCCGGCGTCCAGGAGCTGACCGGCGCGGGCGGCGCGGTCACCGGCGTACGGCTCGCGGACGGCGCGACGGTGGCCGCGGACGCGGTGATCGTCGGCATCGGCATCACCCCGGACACCGCGCTCGCCGAGGCCGCCGGGCTGGAGATCGACAACGGCGTCCGGACCGACGAACGGCTGCGCACCTCCGACCCGGACATCTACGCGGCGGGCGACGTCGCCAACGCCTTCCACCCGCTGTTCGGCCGGCACATCCGGGTCGAGCACTGGGCCAACGCGCTGAACCAGCCGCAGACCGCGGCCCGTGCGATGCTCGGGCAGGACGAGGTGTACGACCGGGTGCCGTATTTCTTCTCGGACCAGTACGACGCGGGCCTGGAGTACGTCGGCTACGTCGAGCCCGGCGGGTACGACCGGGTGGTCTTCCGCGGCGACCCGGCCACCCGTGAGTTCATCGCCTTCTGGGTCGCCGAGGGCAGGGTCCTGGCGGGCATGAACGTCAACGTCTGGGACGTCACCGACCCGATCCGCGAACTGGTCCGGTCCGGCCGGGCGGTGGACCTCAAGGCCCTGGCCGACCCGGCCGTCCCGCTGACGGACCTCTGACGGACCTCTGACGGGCCGCTGACGGACCGCCGAGGCGCGCGGCGGGCCGACGGGCGCCCTGCCGCGCGCTCAGAGCCGCCGCAGGGCGCCGTCGGCACGCAGGTCGGCGAGCGCCGGGTAGCCGTCCACCGCCATCAGCAGGTCCGCCTCGGCGAGCAGCGAGCGCAGGACGTGCACCACACCGTCCTCGCCGCCCAGGGCCAGCCCGTACGCGTACGGGCGGCCGACGCCGACCGCGGTGGCGCCGAGGGCGAGCGCCTTGACCACGTCCGCGCCGGTCCGCACCCCGGAGTCGAACAGCACGGGCAGGCCGTCGGCGGCCTCGACCACGCCGGGCAGCGCGTCCAGCGCCGGCAGGCCGCCGTCGGCCTGCCGGCCGCCGTGGTTGGAGCAGTAGACCGCGTCCACGCCGCCGTCCCTGGCGCGGCGGACGTCCTCGGGGTGGCAGATGCCCTTGAGGACCAGCGGCAGATCGGTGAGCGAGCGCAGCCAGGGGAGGTCGTCCCAGGTGAGCGGGTTGCCGAAGACACCGGCCCACTCCAGCACGGCGGCCCTCGGGTCCTCCTCCGGGGTCTTGGCGAGGCGGGCCCGGAACACCGGGTCGCTGGTGTAGTTGGCCAGCGCGTGACCGCGCAGCTGGGGGAAGTTGCCGGTGGCGAGGTCGCGCGGCCGCCAGCCGGTGAGCCAGGTGTCCAGGGTGATCACGATGCCCCGGAAGCCGGCCGCCTCGGCGCGGCGCACCAGGCTCTCGGCCAGTGCCCGGTCGGTGGGCGTGTAGAGCTGGAACAGACCGGGGGTGTCGCCCAGCCGGTCGGCGACCTGTTCCATCGGGTCGACCGACAGGGTGGAGGCGACCATCGGCACCCCGGTCCGGGCGGCGGCCCGGGCGGCGGCGAGGTCGCCGTGGCCGTCCTGGGCGCAGAGGCCGATCACCCCGATCGGGGCCAGGAACAGCGGCGAGGGCAGCCGCAGGCCGAACAGGTCCACGGTGAGGTCGCGCTGCCGGGCGCCGACCATCATCCGGGGCACCAGGCCCCAGCCCTCGAAGGCGCTCACGTTGGCCCGCTGGGTCCGCTCGTCACCGGCGCCGCCCGCGACGTACGACCAGACCGAGGGCGACAGTGCGGCCCGGGCCCGCGTTTCGAGGTCCGCGAAGGTCATCGGCAGGGTCGGCTGGACGCCGAACAGCCCGTCGAAGTAGATCTCGTTCTGGTAGTCGCCGAACTGCTGCCCTGCCATCGCCGGTCGCCGTCCTTCCGTGGGCCGCCGGGCCCGGGCCCGTCCCGGGCGGCGGCAGCCCCCACCCTGCCAAACCCGCGGCCCGGCGGGGAGGAGGAGGACCGGTGCGGGACCGCCCGGTGCGGCGCGTTCAGTGCGTGACCAGCGCGCCGTGCCGCATCCCCGGCCCGGCTGGACGGCGGATCGGACGGCGGGTCAGACGGCGAGCAGCGTCCAGGGTTCGGGGCGGGCCAGGGCGAGGCGGGGTTTGCGGGCGGCCCAGTGGCGGACGGAGGCCGCCATGACGGCGGCCGGGTCGTGCACCGTCCGGGTGGGTTCGAAGGGCTCGCTCATGCTGGTGTAGCTCTGGAACATGGCGAGCAGCTTGACCGCCTGGCTCTGGAACGGCGAGAGGTACTGGTCCGCGAGCGGCAGGAAGAAGCGGTTCCAGCTGTCGCCGGACACCAGGGGCGGCCGTTCGATGGGGGCCACGCCGTGGGCGGCGCGCCATTCGTTGAGGGTGCCGCAGATGACGTCGAGCAGGGAGTCGAGGGTCAGGCTGCCGCGGCCGGCCGCCAGCACCTCGGTGCGCGGGACGTCCGGGGGCGCGCCGAGCGCGGCCTCGGCGACGAGGGCGGCGACCTCGTCCACCGGGCTGATCTCGGCATAGCCGGCCGGGTCGCCCACGACCACGGCGGCCAGGCCCGAGACGAGCGCCTGCAGCACGGTGTAGGGGCCGGAGAAGCGGGCGATCTCGCCGCTGTCGCGGCGGCCGACGATCAGCGGCGGGCGGACCAGCGTCAGCGGGCCGTCGTGCTCCGCGCGGACGACCTCCTCGCAGACCGCCTTGGACCACTCGTAGCCGTTGCGGTACCCCTCGAACTCGGCGCCCCGCAGGTCCTCGGGGTTGCGGACGCCGCCGACGTAGGCGGTGGAGAGGTGGACGAGGTGGGTGTCCCGGTCGGCGAGGGCCAGGACGGCCCGCAGCGGGTCGATGTTGGCGGCGGTCGCCTCCGCCCGGCTGAGGGTCCAGCGGGTGGAGGCCGCCGAGTGCACGATCACGTCCCAGTGCCCGGCGAGGACGGCGGGCGCGGGCTCGGCGCCGATCCGCCAGCAGAGCACGGAGTCGTCGGCGGCCCGCCGGGCGACCCGGGTGACGGTGTGTCGGGCGGGGCCGTCGGCGGCGCGCAGCCGTTCGACGACCTCGGCGCCGACCACACCGGTCGCTCCGGTGACCAGGATTCGCATGGCTTCCTTTCTGTCGGGGTGCGGCTGTTCTGTCGCGCTGCGGGCGGAGCCTGGTCAGCCGGCCGGGACGAGAACCAGGCAGGCGTTCTGGCCGCCGAATCCGAAGGAGTTGGAGAGGACGGGGGCGGGCCGGACGGAGCGCGGCGCGCCGCGGACCAGGTCCACCAGGTCGGCCTCCGCGCTGGAGCGGAGGTTGGCGATCGGCGGGACCACCCCCCGGGCGGCGCAGAGCAGGCCCAGCACGGCCTCCAGGGCTCCCGAGCCGCCGATCAGATGGCCGGTGACGCCCTTGGAGGCGGTGAGCGGCGGCGGCTGCCCGGCGAAGCAGCGGTCGACCGCCCGGGCCTCGGCACGGTCGTTGAGGAGCGTCGAGGTGCCGTGGGCGTTGATGTGGCCGATGTCGGCGGTGGACAGCCCCGCGTCGGCGATGGCCTGCCGCATGCACCGGGCGGCGGTCCCCCCGTCCTCCTGCGGGGCCACGATGTGGGAGGCGTCGCAGGTGTCGGCGTAACCGGCGACCTCGCCGTAGATCCGCGCGCCCCGGGCGAGGGCGGCGTCCCAGCGTTCGAGGACGAGCACGGCCGCGCCCTCGCCCATGACGAAGCCGTCCCGGTCGGTGTCGAACGGACGGCTGGCCAGCTCGGGTTCGGTGTTCCTGGTGGACATCGCCCGCATCCGCGCGAACGCCCCCACGACGACGGTGGTGACGGCCGAGTCGACGCCCCCGGCCAGCGCCACGTCGAGCTCCCCGTACCTGACCTTCCGGGCGGCCTCGCCGACGGCGGTGGTACCGCTGGCGCAGGCGCTGGAGTACGTGGTGCAGGGGCCCTGGAAGCCGTACCGCATGGCCAGTCGGCAGGCCGGCGAGTTGGCCATGGTGCGGGGCACGGTGTGCACCGGCATGTCCCTGGGCCGGTCGCCGTGGCTCAGGGTGACGGCCTCCATGCTCGGCAGGCCGCCGATGCCGGTGCCGATCTGCACCCCCACCCGGTCCGGCGGCAGTCCGGCCGGCAGGGTGGCGTCGGCCACGGCGTCGGCGGCCGCGCAGAGCAGCAGTTGGGTGGTGCGGTCGATCTGGCGCGACTCACGGCGGGTGAGGTAGGCGTCGAGGTCGAACGGCGGTACCAGGCAGGCGAACTGGACCGGGTGGTCCTGCTCGGCCAGCCACCCGGCGACGGTGGCGGCGGTGCGGTCGGCCTTCAGTACGGTGGTGAACGCCTCCTCCGGGTCGTTGCCCGCCGGTGACTTCACGCCGATGCCGGTGACGGCGACGCGGTGTCCGCCCGAACGGTGACGGCCGGTCATGCGGGCTCCGCCGTGCGGATCCGGAGCAGGTCGATGGCCTGGCCCACGTTCTGCGCGGCGGTCAGGTCCGCCACCTCGATCCGCAGTTTCAGGGCCCGTTCCAGCCGGGCTCCGATCTCCATCAGTTCCAGGCTGTCGATGCCGTAGTCGGCCAGCAGGCTGGTCCGCTCGTGCACCTCCTCCACCTCGGTGCCGAGCACATCCGAGATGGTGGTCCTGACCAGCAGGGCCAGGTCCTCGCGTGTGGGCATGTCCGTCGTTCCTTTCCGATACGGGGCGGTGCGGGTCGGTGCGGGCGGGCGGGTCCCGTCCGGTCGGGTCCGGTCGGGTCGGGTCGGGTCGGGTCCGTGGTGTCAACCCGCCGCGGTCGCGGCGATCGCGGCGTCGAGGATCCCGGTCGCCTCCGCGATCTCCGCTCCGGTGCCGACCAGTGGGGGCAGCAGGCGCACGGTGGTCGGCCGGCCCAGGCAGGGCGAGACCAGCAGCCCGGCACCGGCCAGCTCGACCACGACCGCGCCGGCCGCCCGGGGCGTGGCGAAGTCGATCCCCCGGAGCAGGCCCCGGCCGCGCACCTCGGTCACCACACCCGGGTAGCGCTGCCCGAGACCGTCCAGCGCGAGGTCCAGAAGACGGGACAACTCGGCCCCGTGGCCAGCCAGTTCCTCGATCGCGGCGAGGGCCGCCGGCAGCGCCGCGCAGCTCAGCGGATGGCCGCCGAACGTGGCGGAGTGCAGGAACGGGTCGGCGGCCAGCGGGGCGTACATCCGCTCGGAGCAGAGCAGCGCGGACAGCGGCACCACCCCGCCGCCCAGCGGCTTTCCGAGCAGCACCGCGTCGACGGGGAGGCCGTCGGCGAGGGCGACCGACCGCTCGCCGCACCGGCGCAGCCCGCACTGGATCTCGTCCGCGATGGCGAACGCGCCGTGCCGGTGGGCGTCCTCGCACCACTGGCGCAGCACCTCGGCCGACAGCGGGACGGCACCGTTCTCGCCCTGGACGGGCTCGAAGACGACGGCGGCCACATCGCCGGCGGAGGCCTCGCGGAGCACCGCGTCCGGGTCCTCCGGGTCCAGATGGACGACGTCCACCGCACAGCCGCGCAGGCCCACCCGGTAGAGCGGGCTGTGGGTCAGCGCGAGCGCGCCGAGCGACTTGCCGTGGAAGCCGCCGCGCACCGCCAGGACCCGGGCCCGGCCGGTGGCGAGCCGGGCCAGCTTGACCGCGACCTCCACCACGTCGGCGCCGTTGAGGCCGAAGTAGACCTTCGGCAGCGCGTCGCCCAGGTAGCCGGCGAGGCAGGCCGCCGCCCCGGCCGAGACCGGGTTGGCCAGGCTGCGGGTGGAGGTCGGCATGGTGTCGAGCTGCCGCCGGACGGCGGCCACCACCGCCGGGTGGCGGTGGCCGAGCAGGGTGACGGCGTACGAGCCGAAGTCCAGCGCCGAGCGGCCGTCGGAGAGCGTCACCCGGCACCCGCCGGCGGACTCCTCGACGGCTCCGCGCCCGGCGAAGCTGCCGGTCAGGGCGAGCTTCGGGGAGAGGTGGCGGCGCAACTGGTCGAACACCCCGGTGGCGGTGGCCGGGGCGGTGGAGGCGGCGGTGGCCGGCCCGGCCGCAGGCGCGGCGGTCACGGCGCGACCGCCGGGTCGAGCGGACGGTGGGTGCCGGCGGCGGGCGCGACCCCCAGCAGCCGCTGTTCGAGGGCGGCCAGCATCTGGGCGGCGTTCTCCCTGAGGGCGTCCGCGGCCACCGGGTTGAGCATCGCGGCGAGCAGCGGGATGCCGATGTCGAAGTCGACGTGCAGGGAGACGGTGCTGCCGCCGCCCGGTGCCGGGCGGACGGCCCAGTGGCCGGCGAAGTGTCCGAGGTCACCGCTCACCTGGTGGAAGGAGAAGCGGCGGGCCTCGGGGTCGATCACCTCGGCCTCGGTCCAGTGCAGGACCGATCCCTTGAGGCGGACCGACCACGCGGTCGTCCGGTGCCGGTCGTCGGTCCGGTCGGTGACCACCACCGAGTCGACGCTCTCCATGCAGTCCGGGTAGCTCTCCACGTCGACCACCGCCGCCCAGGCGGTGTCGGGCGGAACCTCGATGGGCAGATCCACTTCCACGCGTGGCATGGCTTCACCTTTCTCCGTCGGGGGCGGCCGGCACGCCGACCGGTGGGCCGGCCGCCGGACCGGCCGCCGGAGCGAGCGGGCCCGGACCGGCCGGGGCGTTCGGGCCCAGGGCCTCGGCCACCGAGGCGGCCAGGGCGGGCGGGAGCAGCCGCCGCAGCACGGCGCGGGGCAGCGGCCGGACGTGGGTCATCGCGTGCCGCTGTTCGACCAGGTCGCAGCCGAGTTCGAGTTTCGGCTCGTACGCCGTCTGGGCGAAGCGGATGTGGCGGCAGCCCGCCTCGATCGCGAGCCGGATCGCCGCGTAGTGCACGTTGTGGTAGAGCCGGGCCTCGTGGGCGAGGCGGTAGTCGAGACCGATCCTGGCGCCGACGGCTCCCGACCCGGCGAAGAGGCAGAGCAGGAACGCGACCAGCCGGTCCCCCTCGAAGCAGGCGACCAGCCGGCGGTCCGGGTCGGTGCCGGCGTGCACGGCGGCCAGGAAGGAGCCGTCGAGGACGTCGAGGGTCTGGTCGGCGCGCGCCATCACCTGCCGGTAGAGGGCGAGCACCTGGGGCAGCAGGTGCCCGAAGTCGTCGAGGACCTCGATCCGCAGGTCCGGCCGGGCCTGGAACTTGCGGATCTTGCTGCGGGCGTTGCGCCGCGGCTTGGCCGGCAGCGCGGCGACGTAGTCGTCGAACGAGCCGTACCCGAGGCGGAGTTCGGTGTCGGGCAGGCCCGGGGCGAAGAAGAAACCGGACTCCTCCAGGGCCGGGCGCAGCCGGTCCAGCTCGGCCGGGGCGAAGTCCTTGAAGAGGACGGTGCCCAGCCGCTCCCGCCGGGCGAAGTCGAGCACCGCGCGCACCAGCAGCCGGCCGGCCTCCTCGTCCAGCGGGCCCGGGGCCAGGACGTGTCCCTGGCCCAGCAGGTTGCCGCAGAACAGCATCGGCACCCGCAGCAGCCACGGCGCCACCCGGCGGACGGGCGCCAGCAGCCGGCGCTCGCGCGGGCCGACCACGTGGTCCAGCCGGAGCTCCCGGAACAGGGAGAGCGGCAGCACCGCGACCACCTGGCCGGCGCGGCGCACCACCAGGCAGGCATAGCCGTCGGGCCCGACGGAGGAGTGCGCCAGCGCGGTGAAGACGCCGCGGGCCCACATCGGGTCGTCGCCGGGGGCGAGTTCCGCCCACAGTTCGCGGGGCAGCGAGTCGACGCCGGGAAGGATCTCGACGCGGTAGCCGGGGTGGCGGGCGGCGGCCGGGTCCATCGAGGTCACCTGCTCACGGGTCGGAGGGACGGGTCGGGGTGGCGGGTCGGGGCACGGGGTGGGACGCGGGGCGCGGATCACGGATCCGGGCCGGGAGGCGCGGGCCGGCGCCGGGGACGGACGTCAGCCGATCCGCAGCGGGCGGCCGTCCAGGAAGTCGCGCAGCGGGCGGGCCATCCGGTTCCGGGACGGCGGGTGGAAGGTCAGGCCGACGGCCGCCGACGCCAGGTAGGAGCCGTCGGGCGAGCCGATGAACGCCATGCCGCCCAGCGCCGCCAGGCAGGTCCTGGTGGTGCGGGCGATGGCGTCCTGGGCCGCGTACCTGGCGGTCAGCGCCCGGACGAGCAGGGCGTCGCCCCACTCCTCGTCCTCCATCGCGCGGGCGACCGCCTCGACCGCGAGCATCGCGGCCTCGACCCCCACCAGGTACGGGGTCGGGTCCTCCTCGGCGCCGCCCGGCCGGTTCAGGACCCGTTCCACCAGGGCGCTGGCCACCCCGAGATAACCCGCCGTCAGCAGCAGTTCGAACCAGAGGAACCCGGCCACGTTCAGCGAGTCCGGGACGGCGTCGGCGGTGACGTCGGTGAGCACCACCATCTGCGGGTCGAGTTCCACCTCGGTGAGCACCACCTGGTCGCTTTCGGCGCCGGCCAGGACCGGGGTCCGCCAGAAGGGCCGTACCTCGATCCCCGGGGTGTCGGCCGGGACGAGCGCGACGGCGAGCCGGTCGACGCCGTCCTCGTCGGCCATGGTGACGGAGGCCGTCAGCAGGTCCATCGAGCGCGAGAGGCTGCAGGGCATCTTGCTGCCGTTCAGCACGATGCGGTCGCCGCGCCGTTCGGCGGTGATGTGCGGCCGGAGGATGTTCTGGCCGGTGTTGCCCTCGGCGAAGCCCGAGGCCAGCAGCAGCCGGTCGGTCGCGACCGCCTCCAGCAGCTGGCCCTCCAGCCCGCTGCCGTACTTGGCGGCCTCGACCAGGCCGGCGACCGAGAAGTGGTGCATGGTGGTGGCCACCGCCAGCGAGGGGCAGCGGGCGCCGACGGCCCGCTGCACCCGGACGGCCTGCAACGCGGTCGCGCCCGAGCCGGCGTTCTGGGCCGGTACCAGCAGCCCGGGGCCACCGGCCTCCCGGAACGCCCGGATCGCCGGGCTGGGCGCGCTCTCCAGCTCCGCCAGCGGGTGTCGGGCGAGCGCCGCGTCGAGTCCGGGCAGGAAGGTCTCGAGCGTCGCGCGTTCGAGGTGCAGGAAGTTCACGGGAGGCCCTTCGGGGGACGGCTGTGCGGGAGTGCGGGCGGGCGGCGGCCGGCCGCCGGGCCGCTAACCGGTGGCGGCCAGGGGGAGGTCGTCGAACGAGCGGAGGCTGACGGCGGCCCGCCGCACCGGTGGGCCGGCGATCGCGAGATCCGGGAATCTGTCCAGGAGTTGACCGAGCAGGGCGGCGCCCTCCAGGCGGGCGAGCGCCGCGCCCAGGCAGTAGTGCGCCCCGGCGCCGAAGCTGAGCACCCTGGTGTCCGGCCGCCGGACGAGGAAGGCGTCCGGATCGCGGTGCCGGGCGGGATCGCGGTTGGCCGCGGCGAGCACCACGGTCACGCTTCCTCCCGCGGGCACCGCCGTGCCGGCGAGCACCAGGGGGCGGGCGGCGATGCGTTCGGTCATCATCACCGGCGAGTCCCACCGGAGCGACTCCTCGACGGCACCGGGCCTGAGCGCGGGGTCGGCGCGGACCAGGGCCAGCTGGACCGGGTGGGTCAGCAGGGCGAACACCATCAGGCCGAGCAGACCGGTGGTGGTCTCGAAACCGGCGACGAACACCAGCAGCAGGAGGTCGACCAGCTCCCGCTCCGTCAGCCGCGCCTCGGGGGCGCCCCGCTGGTCGAGCAGGGCCGAGGCGAGGTCCTCGGCCGGGCGGGAACGGCGCTCGCGCAGCAGGGCGGCGAAGTACTCCCGCAGCGCCACGACCGCGCGGTCGGCGCGGTCCCAGTCCTCCGGGGTGCGCACCGGCTCCAGCAGCCGGCTGGCTCCCCGGCCCAGTTCGTCGAACTGCCCCTGCTCCTCCCGGGGGACGCCGATGAGCTGCCCGACCACCGCGACCGGGAGCGGATACCCCACCAGTTCCTGGAAGTTCGCCGCACCGCCGCCGGAGGTCGCGTCGGCGAACCGGTCCAGCAGCCCGGCGGTGATCCGCTCGACCGCCGCCCGCAGCGCCGCCACCCTCCGGGCGGTGAACGCGCCGGCCACCGGCCGCCGCAGGCGCTCGTGGTCCGAGCCGTTGCGGGCGAGCATCGAGGAGTAGAAGAAGTCCGCGGCCGGATGCCCCGGCCACTCCGGTAGTGCGTGGGCACACCACTCCCGGTCGGGCACCAGGAAACCGGGATCGGCCAGCACGCTCTGGCAGTCGTCGAACCGCGTCAGAAAGCGCGTCCCGAAAGTCTCATGATAGTGAATCGGGTCGATTCTCCGGATTTCGGCCAGCAGCGGATAAGGATTGCTCCTGCCGTCCGCCGTGAAAATCGAAAAAAGAGTCGACTCCGTATCCACCAGCCCCGCCCTCGACTCCCGCCGACCACACCGAGGCCGCCAGGCGGCGGCACGAACAGTTCGCCAATACTCCAGGGGAGGCTAGTCGAGATATACGGCGGGCGCCACGACATACGCGCCCGAATTCACCGGCATATTGATCCTATAATCACCTCTGCCATTCTCCGGGAATTCCCGGCCGGGCGGCCGGTGGCCCCGACCGGGAACGGCATCGCGGGCCGGTCGAACACCGACCGTCCGACGTCAACCCCACTCCCCCGGAGTGTCTCCACGGGCGCGCGGACTCGGTAGCCTTCGCGGGCGACCCAGGGCCGTCCACCGTCGGCCTGGGCCGGAAGGAGGCCGAATCCCATGAGTCCACCCGCCGCACGACGCCCGGCGTTCACGCTCCCGGGGGCGCGCAGGCCGGCGCGGACCGCGGATCCCGCGCCGCCCGGGGCGCCGGCGCTCCAGGCCGCAGGCCGAACAGCGCGAGGGACGCACCCGCACCGGCGGACCGGCGCGCCCGCCCCCACCCCCGCCGCGGGCGGTCCGGCCCGCCCGATACCGCCCTCATCCGTACCGGCACACGGGCACTGAACCCCCGTACGACACCCCGCGTCCGCACCCGGACGGCGGTACCGGACGCCCGACCCAATGTGTCCGGTGCCGTCCGTACCCACCCGACCCGACGTCCGATCAGATGTCCGATCGGGACCGAAACGCCCGTGTTGACCGGCCAATAGCACGCTCCTATGCTCGTCCGCGTTCGCGTTCGCGTTCGCGATCCGGCACCGGGGCCGGGGCCGCCGAGGCCCGCCCGGCCGGAGCCGCCATCGGCTCGAAGGGCTCCTCCCATCAGCACCTCCATCGACCCCGTGGACAACGCGCGGGACGCCACGGCCCCCGAGGCCGGGGGCGGCACGGCCCAGGACGGCGTCACCCCCCGCGCCCCCGGGCCGCCCCACCGGAGGCCGCCGGCCGCCCGCCGCCGCTTCCTCACCTACCTGCTCGCCGCCCCGACCCTCACCGTCGCCGCCGGGCTCGGCCGGGACACCGCCCCGTCGGCCGCCGGCGCCGTCGGCCGCCCCGAAGGGCCTTCCGGCGGGGTCAGGTTGCCCGGCGTGTCCGGCGTCCCCGACGTGCTCAGCCTCGGCGACGCGCTCATCGTGGCCGGGCTGCCGACCTCCCACCTCCTCGTGCTGGAGATCACCACCGCCGGGCACGCCGTGCTCCACCTCCCCCGGCTCGAAGTCGGCCAGGGCCTCACCACCACCGTCGCGATGCTGGTCGCCGACGAGCTCGACGCCCGGCTGACCGACGTGGACGTCCCGCTCTCCGACGGCCGCCCGGACCTCCTGTTCAACCAGCTCACCGCCGCGTCCAACTCGGTCCGCTCGCTGTACGACCCGGTGCGCGCCGCGGCGGCCGGGGCCCGTGCCCGACTGGTGACCGCCGCCGCGCAGCGCTGGGGACTGCCCGCCGCCGGCCTGCGCACCGCCGATTCCGCCGTCCTCGCCCCCGACGGCCGCCGGGCCGGCTACGGCGAACTCGCCACGGCGGCGGCCGTGATCGCCACCCCGGCCGTGCCCGCCACCCCCAAACCGCCCGACCGGCTGCGCCTGGTGGGCCGGCCGACCGGCCGGATCGACGCCCGTTCCATCGTCACCGGCCGCGCCAAGTACGCCGGGGACCTGACCGTCCCCGGCGCCGTGCCCACCGTGGTCGCCCGCCCCCCGACCATCAACGGCACCCTCGGATCCCTGGACGCCGCCACCGCCCGCACCATGCCCGGCGTCCTCGGCGTGGTCACCATCCCCACCGGTGTGGCCGTCCTCGCCGAGACCTTCGACCAGGCCCTCAGGGCCCGCGACGCGCTCCGCACCACCTGGAACCCCGGCCCGCTCGCCGCGCTCTCCGACGCCGGGATCCGGGACCGGCTGCGCGCCGCCCACTCGCCGTTCCTCGTCCCGCCGCTGCTCACCCACCACGTGGACGGCGAGTTCGACTTCGCGTTCGTCAACCACGCGCCGCTGGAGGTGCTGACGGCCGTCGCCGACGTCCGCGCCAACCGCGCCGAGGTGTGGTTCGCCTCCCAGACCCCGATCATCGCCCAGCAGACCATCGCCGCCGAACTCGGCCTGCCGCAGAGCGCCGTGACCATCCACGTGGTGCGCGGCGGCGGCTCGTTCGGCCGGCGGCTGTTCTTCGACGCCGCGCTGGAGGCCGCGCTGGTCTCCAAGGCCGCCGGCCGGCCGGTCAAGCTGATGTGGACCCGCAACGACGACATGCGCCACGGCCGCATGCGCCCGGCCAGCCACCACCGGGTCCGCGCCACGTTCGGCCTCGGCGAGGTGCTCAGCTACGAACACCGGGTCGCCACCGTGCGGACCGACTTCGGGCACGGCCTCGGCGAGCTGCTGACCGCCGCCGGCTTCGGCCCCTCGGCGGCCGGGCTCAGCGCCGCCCAGGCCTTCTTCCTGCTCAGCGAGCGGAACCCGTACGACGTCGGCGTCCCCACCCAACTGCTGTCCGAGGTACCGCTGAAGATGCACACCGGGAGCTGGCGGTCGGTGTACTCGGGCACCGTCCGGGTCGCCGACGAGATCATGATGGACGAACTCGCCCACCGGCTCGGCCAGGACCCGATCGCCTTCCGGCAGGCCAGGCTGCGCCGCCCGGAGGGGCGGGCCGTCCTCGACAGGGCGGCCCAGGCCGGCCGCTGGGGCCGCCCGATGCCCGCCGGGCAGGGCCAGGGCATCGGCTACCACGAGGAGAACGGCGGGCGCGTCGCCTACCTGGTCGAACTCGACGCCGCCGACCCGCGGCAGCCGCGCGTCACCCGGGCGGTGATCGCCGCCGACCTCGGCCAGGTGATCAACCCCCGTGGTCTGGAAGCCCAGTTGACCGGCGCGCTGGTCGACGGCATCTCGGTGATCCTCCAGGCCGGCAATCACATCGACCACGGCGCGGTCCGTGAGGGCAGCTACGCCGACTTCCGCTACGCCCGGCAGCGGCACACCCCGCCCACGGTCGAGATCCACCTCCTGCCACCGAACGGACCGCCCGGCGGCGCCGGCGAGCTGGGCGTCCCGGCGGCCTCGGCCGCGGTCGCCAACGCGTACGCCCGCGCGACCGGCACCAGCCCGCGCTCCTTCCCGATCGACTTCTGACCCCGCCCGCCCCGCGCGCCCGCCGGCACCCTCGACAGCGCCGGCCGCGCCTCCCCGAAGGGCCCGAACTCCCCATGCCCAGCCACACCTTCGTCCTCAACGGGCGGCCGGTCACCGTCGAGGCCCCCGACGACATGCCGCTGCTCTGGGTCCTGCGCGACAAGCTCGGCGTCACCGGCCCCAAGTACGGCTGCGGGGTGGGCGTCTGCCGTGCCTGCACCAGCCACCTGGACGGCGAGGAGTTCCAGCCCTGCACCCTGGCCGTCCGGGACTGCGCCGGACACAGCGTCACCACCATCGAGGGCCTGGCGGACGGCGAGACACTGCACCCCGTCCAGCAGGCCTGGCTGGAGTGCGACGTCGCCCAGTGCGGCTTCTGCCAGCCCGGGCAGATCATGACGGCGGTCGCGCTGCTGCGCCGCACCCCGGCCCCGACGGACGCGGACATCGACCAGATCCACAACATCTGCCGCTGCGGCACCTACCCCCGCATCCGCGAGGCGATCAAGAAGGCCGCGGCCCGGCGGACCGCCACCAAGCCCTGGCCGAAGCCCTAGCCGTTCCGGTCCGGACCACCTAGGGTGATCAGTCATCAGGCCGACCGATCCGAGGGGCGGATGGATGATCAGGCGCCGTTCACTGCTGGCACTCGCGGGGCTGGGCGGCGCGACGCTCGCCCTGCCCGCCACCGTCGCCCAGGCCGTTCCGGCGCTTACCCCAGCACCCGCTCCGGCACCCGCGGCCGGGCGGCCCCGGGCGATCCCGCTGCCGGCCCCGACCGGCGACCGCCCGGTCGGCACCGTCGAGCTGCATCTGGTCGACCGCTCCCGCCGGGACCCGTTCGCCCCCGTACCCGGCCCGCGCGAACTCATGGTCCAGCTCTGGTATCCGGCGCTCGGCACCGGCGGCCGCCCCCGCGCGCCGTACACCACGGCCCGGGTGGCGGCGGTCATCGACGAGATCCTGCCGGTGGACCCGGGCACGATCAGCGCCGTCCGCCCGACCGCGCACACCGGCGCGCCCGCCGTCCCCGGCCCGCTGCCACTGCTGCTGCTCGGCCACGGTCGCGGCGGCGGGCGCAGCAACTGCACCGCCCTGGCCGAGGAGTTGGCCTCCCACGGCTATCTGGTGGCGGCGATCGACCATACCTACGACGCGGCCGCCGTGGAGTTCCCGGACGGCCGGGTGGTGCGTACCGTCCTGTCGAACGACTCGCCGGACTGGGACGCCACTGAGCGCAAGGAGATCGCCGCCCGCGTGGGCGATCTCCGCTTCGTGGCCAACGAGTTGACCGCCCGCCGGCCCGGCAGGCCGTCGGTGGACCCCCGGCGGATCGGGGTGCTCGGCCACTCCATGGGCGGAGCGGCCGCCGCCGAGGCGGTCCGCCAGGATCCCCGGTTCGTGGCCGGGCTGAACCTGGACGGCGGCCTGTTCGGCTCGCCGGTGCCCGAACTCGGCCTGGACCGCCCGTTCCTGATGCTCACCTCGATCGCCGACCACGACACCTGGCAGCGCTGGCGCGAGCACCAGCGCGGTTGGGGAAGGCAGCTGAGGGTCGGCGGGGCCGGCCATCTCAGCTACACCGACCTGGTGCACGTCGCCGTCCCCGGCGGACTGCCGGGGCACGTCCCGGCCGACCTCTACGCCGCGATCATCGGCACCCTGGCCCCGGCCCGGGCGACCGAACTGACCCGCGCGTACACCCGGGCCTACTTCGACCGGTTCCTCGGGAACCGCCGGTCACCACTGCTCGACGGGCCCTCGACGCGCTTCCCGGAGATCGAGTTCCGCTGGAGCCACGGGTAGGGCTTGTCTGACAATTCCCGCCGCGCGCTGATGCGACGCGAATTGTCAGACAAGCCCTCGGGCTCGCCCGGAGGACGCCCACCCAGGGCGTCACCCCCGCCCCGGGTCGCGGCCGAAGAAGCCGGCCAGCCGGTCGTAGGGCGGCGCGTCCGCCGGAACGGCCACCTCTGGGCCGAACGAGTGCTTCTCCTCCTCACCCCGGTACTCGGGCCGCAGCGCGCCCCGGGCCCAGGCCAGCGAGGCGCTCGCCACCTCGTGGTCCAGGCCGTCCGTGGACTGCCCGGTGGCACGCGCCAAGTCCCACCCGTGGACGGCGAATTCGGCGATCTGCTGGTCCACGGGGAAGCGGGCGGGCAGCTCCCCGACACCGGGCACCACCACGACGCCGCCGAGGTCACCGGCCCGGCGCCAGGCCTCGACCAGCTCCTCCGCGCCGGCCTCGAAGGCGTGCAGCCAGTCGTTCTCCACCCGTTCAAAGGGCTGCGACCAGTCGGGGTCGCCGCCGTTCGCCCGGACGGTGAACTGCCGCAGGTCGAAGAGGAGGTGGCTGATCAAATGGCCGACGTCCCAGGACCGGCAGGCCGTCGGATGGGTGGCCAGCTCGACACCGGCGCCGTCGATCAGCCCGGCGGTCTGGGCGAGCGCCCGGGCGAGCAGCTCGATCGGGTCTTCCGCTGCGGTCATGGCGCACCTCTCGGGTTCGGGGAGACAGGTCGAACCGGGCGATCGTAAACGCGGCCGCCGACCACCGGCCCGGCGCGACACCGCCGGGCCGGTCCTCGCCCCCACTCCCCGCCCCGCCCCTCTCAGCGCGTCAGGCCGCGAACCCGCCGTCCACCGCGATCTCCGCACCGGTGATGTAGCGGCCGTCCTCGCCCGCCAGGTGGGCGACGGTGGCGGCGACATCGGCGCCCCGGCCGAACGTGCCGAGGGCCGTCAGTTCCCGCTGTGCCTCGGCCGCCGGGCCGTCCGCCGGGTTCATGTCGGTGTCGATCGGCCCGGGGTGGATCAGGTTGGCGGTGATCCCGCGCGGGCCCAGCTCCCGGGCCAGCGCCTTGGTGAGCCCGATCATCGCGGCCTTGCTGGCCCCGTACAGCGTGGCACCGGGGAAGGCGACCCGCTGGGCGATACAGCTGCCGATGGTGATGATCCGGCCGCCCTCGCCCAGGTGGACGGAGGCCGCCTGGGCGAACAGGAACGGTGCCCGGACGTTGATGTCCAGCACCCGGTCCACGTCGTCCGCCGCGAGCTCCGCGATCGGGCCGAGCACGCCGATCCCGGCGTTGTTGACCAGGATGTCGAGCCGCCCGAAGCGCTCGGCCACCGCCGCCACCACCGCCCGGACGTCCTGCGGGTCGGCGCTGTCCGCGCGCACCGCCCAGCCGCGCCGCCCCATCCCCGTGATCTTGGCCGCGACGGCCTCGGCCCGCTCCGCGCCGCCCCGGTAGGTCAGCGCGACATCGGCGCCCTCCTCGGCCAGTCGCAGCGCCACCGCCTCCCCGATCCCCCGGCTGCCGCCGGTCACCAGGGCCACCTTGCCGTCGAGCCTCGCCTGAACAGAAATCGTCATATCAGCAGAACTCCTCATCATGTTCTCGGACATGAATCGATCTTCTGCCGACTCCGGCCGAAGGTCCGGCGGTATTCGGACGTCGAGTTCAAGCTTCAACAATCACCTGGCGCGCCGCGCCCTGGCAGTGCGAGACCACTGCGGGCTGCCCGGGTTCACCGCGCTACCGGAGACCACGATCGAGCCGGTCGGCTCGCCCGTCGCCCGTCGGTCGAGGCACCCGGCCGACCCTGACCACAGACCGAACAGCCGCCCCTCGTCGGGGGCGGCCGCTCGCACCGTTCGGATCGGGTGTCAGATGCTCAGGGTCTGGCCAGGGTAGATGAGGTCCGGGTTGCCGCCGATCGCCCTGACGTTCTTGGCGTACAGGCTCGCGGTGTCGGTGCCGAACCTGGCCGCGATGCCGCTCAGGGTGTCGCCGCTCCGGACGGTGTAGCCGCCGCCGGAGGTGTTCGTCTGCCCCTGGGCCGGCTTGGCCGGCTTCGCGGCGCCCTGTGCCTTCCCGGCCTGCGCCTTTCCGGACTGCGCCGAACCGGACCCACCGGAGGTGTTGGTCTGCCCCTGCGCGGGCTTGGCCTGCTGCGGCGCCTTGGACTTCGGGACCTTGGCACCGGCCGGGCCCTGCGCGGCCGACCGGTTCGAGGAACCCGTCGAGCCGTTCCTGGCGGAGGAACCCGCCGAGGTGTCGACGGCCGCCGGGGCGCCGCCCTTGCCGAGGCCCGCCTTCCGGGAGCAGACCGGCCAGGCGCCCGGCCCCTGCGAGGCGAGGACCTTCTCCGCGACCGAGATCTGCTGGGCCCTGCTGGCCTGGTGGGCCTGCGGCGCGTACGCGGTGCCGCCGTACGCCTTCCAGGTGGAGGAGGTGAACTGCAGTCCGCCGGAGTAGCCGTTACCGGAGCTGATGTTCCAGTTGCCGCCGCTCTCGCACTGGGCGACGGTGTCCCAGGCGGAGGCGGGAGCGGCGGAGGCCGAGGTGGCCGTGACGAGGCCGGCCACCGGAAGGGCCGCGACGGCCCCGCCGACCAGGGCCAGACGGGCACGACGGCGGCGCGTTCCGGCGGGGGTGGCGTTGGTGGGGGTGGTGGTGGCAGCGGCGTTCTCGTGACGGAAAGTCATGAAAATCCTCTCGACAAGCCCCGGGCGGGCAGACGGAACCAGGCCCTCGCCGGGGCCGTCGTCGCGCTCACCTCACTCGTCGGGCGGTCACGCACGTGTCCGACGTGCCCTGCCGCCGCCGCCACCCCCGCTCGCCGACGGCCTGTTCGAGCCGATCGCGTCGACGGGCACGGCCCTGACGCCGGGGGTCGGCCGGCGGGCTGTGCGTCGGGGGTGAACCCGGGTGGTGCTCGTTGCACCGCCAATGAAGCTACGGGCCGTTCGGGGCCACTTCAAGCAATTCTTGGACGCTGCAGGTCAGTTGACCGTTACCGGCGGTATTGATCGAGAAAGTGTGCCCGAATTGACAGCTTTTGACCATACTTTCACGATCAAACGATCAATTTCCGTGCCCTCACTCACACCTGCCGGCCCGTGAGAGCGCCCACACCATCGACCCTCCGCGACGCGGATCCCACACACCGTCACCGGGGCCACCGGAGTTCCCGGTTCCGCGCCGGATCGCTGTGGCATCCGCCACGTCCGCTACGCACCGTGTCCGAACGATGCCCCTCAGCCGACCCCGTCCAGCCCCGCGTCCCGTGCGAGCAACGCCGCCTGCACCCGGTTCTCACAGCCCAGCTTGGCCAGGATCCGGCTGACGTACGTCTTCACCGTCGCCTCGCTCATATGGATCCGGGCCCCGGCGTCGGCGTTCGACAGACCCTCACCCAGCAGTGCCAGCACCTCCAGTTCACGCTCGGTGAGCACCTCCAGCCGACGGCGTGCCGCGGCGGCCCGGGCCGCGACCGGACCGGTCCGGCCCCCGGCCAGCGAGTCCACGATGTGCCGGGTGGCCGCGGGCGAGAGGAAGGCGTGCCCCGTGGCGGCGGCCCGCACGGCCTGGATCAGCTCGGCCGGCGCGGTGTCCTTGAGCAGGAACCCGGCGCCGCCCTCGGTCACGGCTCGCAGCACATTATCGCGCTCCCCGAAGGTGGTGAGAATCAGCGCGCGTGCGCCGGGCGCGACCCGGGACAGTTCCCCGAGCGCCGTGAGCCCGTCCATCACCGGCATCTGGATGTCGAGCAGGACGACGTCCACCCGGTGAGCCCGGGCCAGTTCCAGGGCCTCCCGGCCGTCGGCGGCCTCCACGACCACGTCGATGTCGTCGGCGGAGGACAGGATCATCCGGATCCCGGCCCGGATGAGCGGCTCGTCGTCGGCGACGAGGACTCGGATCACTGCTGGTCATCCCCTTGAACGGTGCTGGCGGCAGCGCTGGTGCCGGTGCCGTGCACCATCCTCACACCCCCGGCGCTCACACCTTCACCGGGTAGTTCTCCTTCTCGACCAGGACGCCGTCCTTGAAGCAGAACCTGATGACGTTGTCCTCACCCATGTGCCCGGAGGGCTCGTCCGACATGAAGTACCGACAGGTGGTGCCCGGCGGCGGGGTCGGGCCGCTGCCCTCCCAGTCCTTGCTGAAGAAACGGTTGCCCTTCGGCAGCCGCTCCTCGACCCCGGCCTGGTCCGTGCCCACCTGGATCGAGTCGAACACGCTCTTCTGCACGGTCACGCCGTCGATGCCCTGGACGAAGGCCACCATGCCCCAGACCAGCAGGCCCAGCACGATGAGCACCACGGCCGTCCCGCCGGCCGCGCAGCCGATCGCGGGGCTGCGCCGGCGCCGCGCACCGGCCTCCCCGTCGGCCGCGGGCAGGGTGTCCAGTTCCCACGGCTCCGCGCCGCCGATGTCGGCGGCCTGGTCCGCCGCCCCCTCGTACGGCAGTACGGCGGCGAGCCGGAAACCCGCCTCGGGCGTCGGCCCGGCGTGCACCATCCCGCCGACCAGCCGGGCCCGCTCCCGCAGACCGGTCAGCCCCTGCCCACCGCTGACGGCCGCCCCCGCACCGGCGCGCACACCGACGAACTCCGGCGCGCACGGATTGGCGACCTCCACCACCAGCGCGTCCGGCTCATAGCGCAGCGCGACGCTGATCGGCGCGCCGGGCGCGTGCTTGTGCGCGTTGGTGAGCGCCTCCTGCACTATCCGGTACGCGGCGTTGTCGACCGCGGCCGCCAGCGGGCGCCGCTCGCCGTCCCGGCCGAGCGAGACGGTCGTCCCGGCCGCCCGCGAGAACTCCACCAGCCGCTCGATCCCCGCCACCCCGCCGGTCCGGCCGCCCCCGGACGCCGCCGGCCCGGCGGCCACCACGGGCGCGGGCGCCGTGGACTCGTCGTGCAGCACCCCGACCACCTCGCGCAGCTCGCGCATCGCGGCGACGGCGGCCAGCCGCAGCACGCCGACCGCCTCCCGCTGCCGGTCGGTCAGGGTACGGTCCACCTCCAGGGCGCCGGAGTGGACGGAGATCAGGGCCAGCTGGTGGCCCAGGCTGTCGTGCATGTCCTGGGCGATCCGGTGCCGCTCACGCAGCCGCGCCTGGTGCGCCACCATGGTGCGCTCGCGCAGCAGTTGGTCGTTGCGCTCGCGCAGCGCGTCCAGCAGCGCCTGGCGCTGGGCCCGGTACCGGCCCCAGAGCGCGGGCAGCACGGCGAGCACCAGATAGCCGCCCAGCCCGAGCCCGATGATGAGCTTCAGCGGCGCCGCGCCGGCGTCCTTCACCACGCCCGCGTACGTCATCAGCAGGAACCCGCCGGTGAAGGAGCCGATCAGCGCCCAGAGCCGGTGCATCCGGGTACCGGCCGACCACCCCGCGCAGACCAGCAGCGGAAACGTCCCGCCGAACCAGCCGCAGGCGGCGGCGGTGATCACCAGCACGGTGCCGGGCAGGCCCCTCCGCAGCAGGAACAGCGCGGCGATGCCGGGCCCCACGAGGAGCCAGAGACCGGTCCTGCCGATCAGCTCGATCGCCGCCGCGAACACGCCCAGCAGCAGGGCGAACCCCAGCTCGCGCACCACCAGCCAGCGCCGCCAGGGCCCGGGAAACGCCGTCCGTACCGCCCTCGACCAGGCCTTCGCTATCGCGTCCACCCGGTGAGGCTAGCGGTGCGGCCCGGGGCCCGCCGCCACCCTTCGTCGCGACCCGCCCCGACGAAAGTCGCACCTCACCGCGGCCGCGGGCGCCGGACGGCCCCACGCGAACCGGGGCCCGACCGGGCCCGGAGCCAACCGGCCCGCTCACCCGTACGCGGTGAGCAGCAGCGCCACGTCGTCCACCCGCCGCGTCGAGCCGACCTCGCGCAGCAGCCGCTCGGCCAGCCGCTCCAGCCCGTCCGCCGTCCCGTCCGCCGCCCGGCCCGCCACCCCGGCGGAGCGCGCCAGCGCGGCGCACAGCCGGTCCACGCCGTGGTCGATCGCCACCGCCGGGTCCTCGACCAGCCCGTCCGTGTAGAGAGCGAGCACCGAGCCCCGTAGCAGCCGCAGCTCGCTGACGGGGTACTCGGCCCGCTGGTCGACGCCGAGCAGCGGACCGCCCGCCACGTACAGCGCCTCGGCGCGCCCGCCGGGGTGGCGTACCACCGGCGGGAGGTGGCCGGCCCGGGCGATCAGGGCGGTGCCGTCGGCTGGGGTGAGCCGTACCAGGCAGCAGCTGGCGAGCAGCCCGGGGTCGAGGTCGAGCAGCAGCTGGTTGGTCCGGGCGAGCACCTCGTCCGGCGGGTGCCCGCCGGTGGCGAAGGCCCGGACGGCGCTGCGCAGCTGGCCCATGGTGGCGGCGGCGCCGACGCTGTGACCCTCGACGTCGCCGATGACCAGGCTGAGATCGCGGCCGGTGACGATGGCGTCGTACCAGTCGCCGCCGATCTCCATGCCCTGGGTGCCGGGCAGATAGCGGGCGGCGGTCCGGACGCCCTCCAGGGACGGCAGCCGGTGCGGCAGCAGGGCCTGCTGGAGGCCGCGGGCGAGGGCGAACTCGGCGTCGTAGAGCCGGGCGCGCTCCAGCGCCTGGGCGATGAACCCGCCGAGGGCGGTGAGCATGCCGCGCTCCTCCGGGGAGAACGCGCGGGCCTCGTCGAAGCCGAGTATGCAGCTGCCGACCGGGTGGCCGGAGGCGATCAGCGGCAGGAAGGCCCAGGCGCCCATCTCGTCGAGGGGGATGCCGGGGTAGGCGGCGGCGAGCGCGTGGACGGACTCGAAGAAGATCGGCGTGCCGGTGCTCAGGGTTTCGGCGCCGGGCACCCGGGCGCCGGTCGGGGTGCCCTCGAAGCGGTCGAGGAAGCCGTCCGGGTAGCCGCTCTGGAAGACCAGGTCGAGGCGTTTGTCGCAGACATTGTAGATGGCGAGCTCCTGGCCTCCGAAGGCCGGCAGGATCTCGTCGGCGACGGCCCGGCAGACCTCGCGGACGGTGACGGCCTCGGTCAGCGCGCTGGCCAGCTGGAGCAGGTGGTGCATCGCGCTGAGGCCGGTCCGGGCGGCGGCCGGGGGGTCGGGCTCGGGCCCGGCCGTGCCGGGGGGCGGTTCGGCGGCGACGACCCGGCCGGTGACGCCGTGCGCGTCGGGGTAGAGGGAGAAGGCGAGCCAGCCGTCCGGCGGGTGGGCGGCGAGGAAGGCGGTCGGCCGCTGGGAGAGCATCGCGGCCCGGTGGCGGTTCTCGTAGACCGGGTCGGAGAGCCAGGGCAGCACGTCCCAGGGGTGGTGGCCGAGCAGGTCCTCGCGGCGGGCGTGCAGCAGCAGTTCGACGCTGTGGTTGGCGTAGACGATCCGGCCGTCCGGGTCGAGCGAGAGGACACCGTCGCGCAGGCGTTCCACGGCGGCCGCGGCGGCGGTGCCGGTCCGGGTGTCGAGGACGGCGCCGACCAGGTGGGTACGGTCATCCGGCCCGTCGCCCTCGGGGACACGGCCCCACAGGTCGACCGGGCAGGGGTGGCCGTCGCGGTCGAGCACCCGGATCCGGGCGGCCAGCACCCGGCCGCGGTTCAGCGCGCCGCGGAGGGCGGCCCGGAACTCGGCCCGGTCGCCGGGGGCGATCCGGGCGTCCACGGTGGCGGCCCGGCCGTCGAACCCGGCGGGGTCCAGGCCGAAGATCTCGCAGAACTGGTCGTCCGCCGAGAGCGCCCCGGTGGCCGCGTTCCAGTCGAACAGGCCGAGCCGGGTGGTCGGCGCGGACGGCGGCGCCAGCTCGGCCACGGCCGTCCCGCCGTCCGGCTCCACCGGGTGCCCGGCCGCCGCCAGCCCGGCCAGCCCGGCCCCGAGCCGGTCGGCCACCGCCCGCAGCTGCCGCCGTGCGCCGTCCGGCACCCCGTCGGCCGAGGCCGCCCAGAGCACGTTGAGCACCCCGTACGTCTCCGGGCCCGCCCTGACCGGTACGAAGGCCGAGGCGAAGTCGTACGGCATCCCGACGGCCAGCTGCGGGAAGCGTCGCATGGTGTCCTCGGTGTCGGCCAGGACGACCGTGTGCCCGGTGCGGAAGCTCACCGCCACCGGCAGCGGCCCGGCGGCGGCCACCCGCCGGAACGGGCTGATGACCGACAGCGGCACACCGGCGAGCGTGCAGAGCGTCAGCGAGCGCCGGTCGCGCGAGCGGAGGTAGACCATGGCGCCGTACGCGTCGGTGCTGCCGAGCACCGTGCGGACGGCGGTCGCGAGCAGCTCGTCCCGTTCGTCCGCCGTCCCGTCGGCGGCACCGCTCTCCCCTGGGCGGCGCAGGTCGGGTCGCGCGGCCCGGGTACCGCCGGTCACATGCGGACCGTCCCGGTCCGCCGGCACACCCTGGCGCATCCTCTCTTGCTACGCCCGGGTCAAGGGACTGTCAAGGCGGGGCCGGGCCTCCCCCGGCGGGCCGCCCCGCCATCGGGCCGCCCCACCGTCGGCGGGCCATCATGACAGCATGCCGACCTCCCCCGGTCCCACCACCGTGGTCAACCTCAAGGGCCACCGGGACGACCCGGACTTCGCCGATGTCCTGTACGTCGGCCGCCCGATGCACCGCGGCGGCTGGCACCTGCCCGGTTCCCCGCTCTACTGCCCCTACCGCCCCGGCCCGGACTGCACCCGGGAGGAGATGACCGCCCGGTACCGCGCCTATCTGCTGGCCCGCCCCGACCTGCTGGCGCTCGTCCCCGCCCTGCGTGGCCACCGCCTCGGCTGCTGGTGCGTCCCCTTGCCCTGCCACGCCCAGGTCCTCGCCGACCTCGCCGACCACGGCCCCGGCTGACGCCCGGCCCGGGGCTTGTCCGAGCACGCCGCGACCGGTCTCCCCGGGGGCGGCCCCGCCCGCTTCGGTATTGTCCGTCGGACAGGGCGGCGCGACGGCCGCTCCCGGGGGAAGCGGGTATCAGGCATGCAGTCGGCAGCGTCCGAGCGTTCCGCCACGCAGGCGTCCGACCCGGCCGAGGACGCGTCCGGCGCGTCCTGGCAGTGGGACGAGGAGGCGGACGACCGGGCCGCCGCGCCCGCGGACGTGGTCGGCGGCGGCGCCGGGCCCGACGGCGACGGGCCCCGGCCGAGCCGGCGGCGGCTGCTGACGGGGGCCGGCGTGCTGGCGGCGGGCGCCGCGCTCTGGGCGGTCTCCCGCCCGTCCGGCGGCGGACCGGCACCCGGGCCGCCCAGGCCGCTGCCCACCCGGATCGCCGGGCCGGAGCCGCTCTGGACGTACCGCGGCCCGGCGGCGATGACGCCCGAGCGGCTGGCCGACCACCCGGACCGGCCGCTCTTCCTCTCCCGGACCGGGCTCCAGGTGCTCGACCCCGCCGACGGCTCCCCGCTGCGCGGCCTCGTCTTCGAGACGCCCGGCAAGGACCGGCCGGGCGACCTCGGCACACCGGCCGACCGGGTGGTGCTCGGCGCCGACCGGATGTTCACCGTCTCGTACGGCCACATCGACGGCCGTCACCTCACCGACGCGGCCGCCGACTGGAGCCTGCCGCTGCCCGACCACCTCGACGGCAGCATCACGCTCTACGGCTGCGACGGCGCCACGCTGTACGGCAAGGTCTCCGCCCGGCCGGCCGGGGGCGCCCTGGGGGGCGACACCCTGTTCGCCGTGCGGATCGCGGACCGCACGGTGCTCTGGTCCCGTCCGGTGGCGCCCGCCGAACAGCTGTTCACGCCCGTCACCGCGGCCGGCGGCCGGCTCCCGGCCTGCGACACCACGGCGGGCCGCACCGCACTGGTGGTCCGCGGCGCCGCCGACGGCGAGCGCGCCTGGTCGGCGGCGGCCGACGAGAACCTGCGCTGGTGCGCCGCCGACCAGGAGAACCTCTACCTCCCCGACGGCCCGGCCGGCCTGCGGGCGCTGCGGCTCGCCGACGGCTCCGCCCGCTGGGAGACCGCCGCCGACCCGTCCGGGGAGCTGCGCTCGCTGTCCCCGGTGACCGACGGCACCCGCGTCTACCTCCCCCGCGACAACGGCCTGGTCACCGCGTACGACGCCGCCGCCGGTGCCGAGCTCTGGTCCCGCCGCCTCCCGTTCCGGCTGGACCGCCGCAGCCACCCGCTGCCGGCCGGTGGCGTCCTCTTCGTCCCCGGCCCGGCCGCCGCCGGTGTCTGCACCCTCGACGCCGCCACCGGCACCGAACTGTGGACGTTCCGCGACTCCGGTCCCGGCGTCGACGTCTGGTCCCTCGCCGCGGACCGGACCCGGCTCTACGCGGGCCACGACGACATCCTGTACGCCCTCCCGCTCACCTGAGCCCGCCCGGCCCCACCCGAACCCCCACCTCCCGGCACACCGAGGCAGGATGGCCCGATGCAGGTACGACCGATCTCGCCCGAACGGCTGGCCGACCTCCTCGCCGACCGTGTGACCGCCCTGCCCGGCGCCGGGCAGCGGTGGCTGCGGGTGGCCGTGGACGGCGCCGCGGCGGCCCGCCCCGGTGCGCTCGCGGACGCCCTGGTGGAGCCGCTGCGCCTGCGCGGCCGGCCGGCCCTGCGGGTGTCGGCGGCGGACTTCCTGCGGCCGGCCTCGGTCCGGCTGGAGTACGGGCGGCACGACCCGGACGCCTTCCACGACCTCTGGCTGGACGACGGCGCCCTGACCCGCGAGGTACTGGACCCGCTGGAGCCCGGCGGCACCGGCCGGGTGCTGCCCTCGCTGCGCGATCCGGCGACCGACCGTGCGACCCGCGCGCCGTACACCACCATGCCGCCCGGCGGGGTGCTGCTGCTGGACGGCCCGCTGCTGCTCGGCCGGTGGCTGCCCCTGGAGCTCACCGTCCATCTCGCGCTCACACCCGCCGCGCTCGCCCGCCGCACCCCGCCCGACGAGCAAGTGGACACTGCCCGCCTTCGCCCGCTACGAGGCCGAGACCACTCCCGCCGAGACGGCCGACCTCACCGTCCGGGTGGACGACCCTCGGCACCCGGCCCTGGTCGAACGCCCCTGAGCGGCCGCCCGGCGGGCACCTCGGGCGCCGGGCCGCGCTGGCAGTACGGGCACCAGTAGGCCACCCGGTCGCGCGGCGGCTCGCCCTGACCCGCCGTCAGCACCGTCGTCCCGCAGCGCGGGCAGGGGCGGCCGGCCCGGCCGTACACCCAGTGCTGGTGGCCGCGCCGGGTGTCACCGGTGGTGATGTGGCCGGGGCGCAGCCTGTTGGCGTCGAGGAGCTGCCGGGCCCGCGCCACCAGCCGGTCGGGGCCGGGCAGTTCGCCGACCGCCGTCCACGGTGTCACGCCGGCGAGGAAGCAGAGCTCGTTGGCGTAGACGTTGCCGATCCCGGCCAGGTTGTGCTGGTCGAGGAGGGCCTCGGCGAGCGGGCGGCCGGGGTGGGCGAGGAGCCGGCGGACGGCCTCGGCCGGATCCCAGTCGGGGCCCAGCAGGTCGGGCCCGAGGTGGCCGACGGCACGTGGTTCGTCGGCGGTGCGGAGCAGCTCGACGACCGGCAGGCGGTAGCCGACGGCCGTGCCGTGCTCGGTGCCGAGGACGGCCCGGATCTGCCAGGCGGGCCCGCCGGCCCAGCGCTCGCCGGGCCGGTAGACCTCCCACCGGCCGTCCATCCGCAGATGGGTGTGGAGGGTGAGGCCGCCTTCGAGCCGGGTGAGCAGGTGCTTGCCGCGCGGGGCGACCTCCAGCACCCGCCGGCCGGCGAGCGCGGCGGTGGCGTGCGCGGGCACCCGCAGGTCGGCGGTGGTCAGCAGCTGCCCGGCGAGGAGCTCGTGCAGCCGGGCCGCCGCGCGGTAGACGGAGTCACCTTCTGGCATGTCTCCATCCTGCCCTGAGCGCGGCGGCCCGGCGTGGTTCCGCGGACCGTGGTCACCCGGCGGCGGCCACCTGCCCCTCGCGGACCACGACGACCGGGCAGGGGGCGTGCTCGGTGAGGTGCCGGCTGACGGAGCCGAGCAGCGCGCCGGAGAAGCCGCCGAGGCCCCGGCTGCCCACGACGACCAGCGCGGCACCGTCGGCCGCCTCCAGCAGGGCCTGTGCGGCGTTGCCGGGCACCACGGCCTCGGAGACGTGGACGGCGGGGTCGTCCCCGACGACCTTGGCGACCGTCTCGGAGAGCGTCTGCCCGGCCAGGTCCTGGGGGTTGAAGCCCTCCGCCGGGGGCACGCTGAGGCCGGCCCAGCCGTAGAACGCCGGGTACTCCCAGGCGGCCACCGCGTTGACGGTGCCGCCGGTCAGCCGTGCGTAGTCGATCGCCCACCGCAACGCCTGCTCCGAGGCGGGCGAGCCGTCCACGCCGACGACGATCCGGGGGTGCGCGCTGTTGGTCATGCCGCTGCTCCTTGCTCGACTACCTCGGCTTCAGCTGCCGTTTGCACCACAAACATAGATCGATACGGGCAAACGATCGCCAATTGCCACGCCGGAAGCCCCGAATACATTCGAACCCTGTGCCGCCCTGGGCCAACGCCGAAGAAGCACCGCCGCCGGCGCGCGCACCGACCGGCCGTCAGGCCCGGTAGACCGCCCAGGAACCGGCCATCCGGGCGGACTGGCCCGGGGTGAACTGCGTCATGCAGGAGTCGTAGGTGTAGTCCATGAAGTTGTGGACCGGGTCGAGGCCGACGGCGGGGCAGGTGTCCCGGCCCTCGGGGCACTGGTAGGCGGCGTTCGCCTCGGCCGGCGTGTCGTCGACGTAGTCGCCCGGGTCGCTGCAACCGCCCTGGAAGGTGTGGTAGAGCCCCAGCCAGTGGCCGATCTCGTGGGTCGCGGTGTAGCCCTGGTTGTAGTTGGCGGCCGCGCCACCGGGGAGGGACGCGTCGAGGATGACCACGCCGTCGTCGGTCGGGTTCAGCAGGTACTGGCTCGGGAACGTCGCCCAGCCGAGCAGCGGCTGGCCGAGGCTGGCGGTGTAGAGGTTGAGGGCGCCGGCGCCGCCCCTGCGCAGCGCGCTCTTCATCGCCTTCTCCGCAGGGGAGCCCGGGGTCATGCCGCTGTACCAGGCGGCGTTGTCGGTGTAGTCGGTGTCGGCCAGCCGGAACTGGAACGGGCTGGCCGTGTTGCCCGCGCCCTGGCCGCCGTAGGTGGCGTTGAGGACGGCGAGCTGGTTGGCGATGTCCGCCGGGCCGAGCCGGCCGGTCGCCCCGGAGTGGATGACGTGCAGGTACACCGGGATGGTGGTGACGCCGCCCGGCCCGCCGGGGACGGGCGGCATGCCGCCCTGGCCCACAGCGGCCAGGGCGGCCCGGATGGTCAGGTCCGTCTCCATCGCCCTGGCCTGGACCTCGGTGACGGCGTTCGGCTCCTGGCTGTCCGGGCCGCCGGCGGGCTTGCGGGCCCCGGTGCCCTGGCCACTCCGGCCGTCCTGGCTGCCCTGGCTGCCCTGGCTGGGCCGGCCGTCGGCGTCGGCACATCGGGACGAGGCCGCGTGCCGGGCTGCGGGGAACGCCGCGGGGGCGGCGAACTGGGTCAGCCCGAGGGCGGCGACAAGGGCGGCGGCGCTGAGGAATCTGCGGGGAACACACGAGGGGACGCGGGCAGAACGACGCATCTGCGCTCCTGAGGGGGAGTTGTCACGGTGGCGGCCACCGGCGGCCGCCCGGCCAGGGCTGCGCAGGGCCGCCCGGAAGCGCCGGACCCGCTCGGGCCGGGCACTCTGACGCCCCGTCGGACGCCGTCCGGAAGCCCGATCGGCCCACCCGGCCCGCCCGGAACGGCGGATGCCTTGGCGCTCGATCCCCTACCGCCCCCGTGCCGTCCGGCAGTTGACGCACCGTCCCGTCCGACCGGCCGGGGAGCCGGGGAGGACGATCCGGGTCGGCGGCCCGCACCGCCTCGCCGAGACTACGACGCCACGAAGACGATCTCCCGCAGGGCGCGCGCACCGGCCCGGTCGAGTAGCACGGCCGACGCACAGCCGGCCGGCGGCCGTCCGGTGCCCGCCAGCCGCCGGCGCAGCCGTCGCGCGGCCTCCCGGTGCCGGGCGAAGGCGTACGCGGAGACCGCCTGCCCCCGGGTGTGCTGGCCGTCCCGGGCCTCACCGGCACTGGCGTCCAGCAGCACCAGGTGCACCCGCCGGCCCTGGCGGGCGGCGGCCCGGGTGAGCCAGAGCCGCACCCAGGGCAGCGCCCCGCAGTCGTGCACCGCGAGCGGGCCGCCGGCCAGCACCGCGCGCCGCAGCCGCCGGTAGTGCTCGATCCGCACCAGCGGGCGGTAGACGAAGTAGGGCAGCCAGCCGGGCGCCCGGGCGGCGTACTCCTCCCGGACCTGCTGGGAGTCGACCAGCCGGGCTCGTACGCAACGGCGCATCAGTGTGCTCTTCCCGCTGCCGGGCAGCCCCGAGACGACCAGCAGGCCGTCGGCGGGGTAGCGCAGCGCCGTCGGCCGGCGGCCCTCGCACCCCTGCCGCAGGTCGTGCAGGCCGCGCGGGCGCAGCGCCGGTTCCGCCGGCCCGGCCACGGCACGGTGCGCGGCTCTCGGCGCGGGCACGCGCTGCGCCGGTGCCCCCACCGCCGACGGCTCCGCCCCGGACACCTTCGTCTCCACCACCGGCTCTCCCCCTGTCCCCCGGCCTGTCTCCCCGGCCTGTCCTCCCCGGTCGGGCCTCTCGGTGAAGCCTTCCCTTCCCAAGAGAGAGTAAAGACTAGGCCATGGCGACGGGGGCGCCGTCGAGCGGCGTGACACCGTTTCACCCGCCCGTCCGGGCCGGGGCGCGGAGCGGACGGTTCAGTGCAGACCGGCGAGGACGTCGTCGGCGCGGTGGCGCCAGGTGTACCGGTCGAGGACCTGCCGGCGGCCCTCGTCCCCGAGGGCCCGGCGCAGCGCCGGGTCGGCGAGGAGCTCGGTGATCGCGGCCACCCAGGCGGCCGGGTCGTCGGGCGGGCGGAGCAGGCAGTTGACCCGGTCCTGGAGGATCTCGTGCAGGACGGGGAGGTCGGAGGCGACGATGGCGCGGCCGTGGGCCAGGTACTCGAACAGCTTCAGCGGGGAGGCCCACCGGCTGGTCTCCCCGAGCCCTCCGGCGGCGTAGACCTTCTTCTGGTACGGCGCCAGGACGACGTCGAAGAGCGGGACGTAGGCACGGACCGCACCGGGCGGGCGGTGGCCGTGGAAGTACACGTTGGGGAGCCGGCCGGGCTCCTCCCAGCGGGCCCGGTCCTCGGGGGTGCCGCCGACCAGGTGGAAGTCGAGCCCGGGGAGCCGTCCGGCGAGATCGAGGATCAGGTCGATGCCGCGCCCGGCGTAGAGGTGCCCGACGTAGCCGATCCTGGGCACACCCGGGCGCCCGGGCAGCCGCGGCGGTGCCGGGTACGAGCCGGGCGGGTCGGCGCAGTCGGGGGCGACGAGGACCGGAGGGGTTCCCGGGCCGCCGTGGGCCTGCCGGAAGTCGCGGGCGAGGGCATGGGTGATCACCACGACCCGCGCGAGGGAGGGCCGGGCGAGCAGTTCGCGCTCCGCCCGGCGGATGTCGGGGTCGTCCCAGAGCAGGTGCGTCTCGTACACGAGCGGCGCGAGGTCCGGCGCGAGGGCGAGGCTGTAGGCGTCGCGGCCGTAGATCAGGTCGGGGGCGGCGCCGTCGGTCAGCAACTCGCTCACCCGCGCGGCGCGTTCCCGGTAGCCGGCGGCGCCGGTGTCGGGGGCGGGCACGGAACGGACGGGGAAGCGGTGCCTGGTCCCGTAGTAGGCGTGCGGGTCGTCGGCCGGGTACGAGCCGGGCAGCGCGTACAGGGTGACGTCGTGTCCGGCCTCGGTGAACGCGTCGCACATCCGCATGACGTGGATGCCGTTGGCGTAGACGGAGGGGATGCTGCCGCTGTGCAGGTAGGCGATGCGCATGCCGGCCTACGCCTGGGCCGGGGACGGGGGCGGCGTCCGCGTGTTCTCGTAGGCGGGTGGTCTCCGCAGGGCCGCCCGCAGGAGGTGCCGGCCGTAGGCGGCGGTGGCCCGCGAGCGCAGGGAGGCGAGCGCCGGCAGCGGCCCGTCGAGCAGCCGCGGGTCGTGGTACGGGATCCAGCCGCCGCCCTGCCGGCTGAAGCGCGGGGCGCCGACGCTGATCCGCTTGGTGAGCACGTACCGGGTCTCGTCGGTGGTGTTGGTCTCGGAGCTGTGGACGTGGTCGCCGGCGAACACCAGGATGTCGCCGGGATCGAGGGTGACCCGCACGGGGGTGCCGAGGTCCTGGCCGGGGGCGACGCGGAAGCCCTCCCGGCGGACCGGTTCCCGGTAGAGGTGCGGGTAGATGAGCAGACCGTTGCCGGGGCGGACCCGGCCCAGCGCGATCCACAGGTTGACGGAGTTGACGGGCGTGTTGAACCACGAGTCGATGTGCGGGGAGTGCGGCACCATGAAGCCCGCGAGCGGGTCGAGTTCGGCGCGGCCGGCCACGGCGGCGTGCGGCAGCATGATCCGGACGCCGAGGTGGTGGCTCAGGTAGACCCGGGGGCCGCCCGGGGCCGCCCGCTCGGCGAAGGAGCGCACCGCCTCGGCCGCGACGGGCCGCAGCAGCGTCTCCAGCCGGGTACGGAAGGCGGTCGCCTGCTCGACGGTCGCGGCGGTGTGCAGCGCTTCGACACCGAGGCGCCCGACGGTGGCGGCGGCGTCGGGCGGAAGGGTCCCGGCGGCGGCGTGACCGGTGGCGCGGAGCAGCGGTTCCAGCGCGTCCAGGTGGTGCAGGCCGCGCCTGACCACCACGAGCCGGCCGTCGTCGACCACCTGGCGCAGCGGTACGCCGAGGCCGCCCGGGCCGGGGCGCGGCTCCAGGATCTCGTGCCGGCCGGTGGCCGCGGCACCGGGTTCTCGGGCGGGTGCGGACATGGGAACCTCCCGTTCGTCGACGGCGGTTGGTCGCGGGGGCCGCCCCGGGCATCTCCGCTGCCGGTGGTCTCCCGCGGGTGCTTCGGTGCTCTCCTGCCGGGGGGCGGACCGTGGGTCAGGCGGTCCGTTCGTAGACGGACACGTGGTAGGAGCTGTCGGAGGTGTAGGCGCCGCCCTTCCAGTCGCCGAAGCGGTCCCGCAGGCGCAGCCCCGCCATCCCGGCCATCAGGTCGAGTTCGCCGGCATGGGCGTAGCGGAAGGAGACCGGGACGTGGTGCACGCCGTCGCCGTCGACGATCAGGTAGTCCGAGGTGTACTGCTGCGCGGCGCGGTTGACGCGGCGGGTGCGGACCGTCACCCCACCCGGGATCGGGAGGGTGGCCACCGCGGCGCCCGGGTCGGCGAGCGCCTCGGGGACGTGGGCGTCGAGGACGAACAGCCCGCCGGGACGCAGCCGGTCGGCGGCGTTGGCGAAGCAGCGGACCTGGGCGTGCTGGGTGGGCAGTTCGAAGAACGTCCCGTTGACCACGTACACGAGGGCGAAGGTGCCGTCGACCGGGACGTGGCTGAAGTCCCCGGCGGTGACGGGGACGGACCGGCCACCCGGTTTGGCGCGGAGCCGGTCGGTCATCTCGGGTGCGCCCTCGATGCCGTGGACCTCCAGGCCCCGCGCGGCCAGTGGCAGGGCGATCCGGCCGGTGCCGGAGCCCAGTTCGAGGAGCGGCCCGCCGCCGGCGGCCCCGGCGAGACCGGCGAGCAGGTCGACGGTGCTGTCGGTGACGTACGAGGGGAACCAGTCGTCGTAGCGGGCGGCGAACGCGGTGGCGTAGTACGGGTCCTGGTCGGTCATGGCGGACGGTCCTTTTCGTGGCGGCGGGCACGGTGCGGGCGGGGTGCGGGCGGCGGGCCCGTCAGCCGAAGGGATGCGGCCGGCCGGACCGTCCCGGTCCGGCGGCTCCGGCCGGGCCGCCCGGCAGCGGGAGGGCGCCCGGGGCCACGGCCCGCACCACCCGCAGCCCGGCCTCGGTGCCCTGCGGCGACGGGGTCGGTACGGCGATCACGTCCGCGCCGGTGTGCGCGGCCAGCAGTGGGCCCGGACCGGCGTGGTACCCCACCGGGGCCTGCGGACCGGCGTGGTCGTGGCGGGCTTCGGCGAGCCAGAGGGCCAGGCTGTCCTGCCGGTGGTAGGCCCAGAGCGCGTGTTCCAGCGCGGTGGCCGGCTCCGTGGCACCGGCCCACCGGGCCCAGGTCTCCCGCGCGACCGGGGTGTCCATGCTCCAGCGGACCATCAGGGCCTCGTAGGCCGCCTTCCCGGCCAGGGCCGGATACCGACCGGCCGGGCCGCAACGCGCCCCGAACGCCTGGCCGGTGCCGTCCGGGGCGTGGACGCAGACCACCACGCAGACGGCCCCGGCCGGAGCGGGCAGGAGGAAGGCCGTCGCCTCCAGACCGAGGAGGCCGAGCGACTCGCACAGCCCGGGGTCGGCCCGCCAGGGCACCACGACGGGGGGTTCGGTGTCGTCGCCGTACCAGCTGCGCCGGATCAGGTCGCGTTCCAGGATCTCCCAGAGGGCGTGGTCACGGGCCGTCGCCTCGTCCGGGTGCGCCGCCACCCCGGTGGATCCGGCGCTGATCCCCGCCCGGCAGCCGGGCGGGGGCCGGTGGCGCAGGTACACCGCTCCGGCGGGCACCAGGACGTCTCCCCCGTCCGTCAGCGACCGGCCGACCGCCCAGAGCAGGGCCGCGTCCCGCACGTCGCCGTCGGCTCCCCGGGCGCCGTGGACCAGCAGCGCGGGATCGACGGCCGGCCGGCCGGCGCGGTGCAGCCGCCGGTACGTGGCCCGCACCCCGGGCCCGGCCTCCGCCTCCCGCCCGGCCACGATGTTGCCCATCCGCTCGATCAGTTCGCCCCTGGCCCGGACGGCGGTGTCCTGCGCGTCCTGCCCGGCCGCACTGCCGACGACGACCTCGTCACCGCCCGCACGGACGCCGGTGAACAGCGCCGACCGGGCCGCCGCGCGGGCGAACACGACGGCCGGCGCACCGGCGAACGGCCGGAACGCCTGGGCCTCCCACGGCCGGGCCGGCGCCCCTGCGGAGCCGCTCACGCCGACGCCTCCGCGCCGGCCCGGGCCAGCACCCGGCGGCCCGCGTCGGTGAGCGCGGCCCGGTGCGCCTCCAGCGTCGTGGCGGCCTGTCCGACGTCCTCGCGGTGCCGCGCGTACCTGGTGCGCAGCAACTCCTGGTCGAGGGCCGGTCCTGAGCGTCCGGTGAGGAGCCTGCGGTAGAACGACGCGCTGCGGGACAGGACCACCATCTGGTGGAACAGCCCGCCGAGGGGGCGCCGGTCGGCGCGCAGCGGTGTCGCCACCAGGGCGCCCTGTTCGGCCGTGCGGTGCCAGAGCGGTGTCGAGATCAGCGCCGCGTTGCAGCGCTGATGGGTACCCTCGTGCAGCAGGGCCTCCGCCAGGCGCAGCGGGGCGGGCAGGCCGTCGGGTTCGTCCGTCAGGCGCTCCCGGCCGAGGAACACCGCGCCGTGCACGGTGAAGTCGGTGAACCCTTCGATGGCTTCGCCGGACAGCAGGGCGATCTGGCGCACGGTGTACGTCAGTTCGTCGAGCATGGCCGGCCAGACGGCGGCCAGGAGCCGGATCGCCTCGTCGGCGGTCGCGCGTTCGGTGTCCGTCCACGCGCGGACCTCGCTCGTCGCCGGTGCTGCTCCGTTGCGCGCTCCGGCGGCCGGGGCGGGCGGGGTGTCGGCGAGCGCGCGGGCGACCGAGCGGCTCAGGTGCGGCTGGGGCCCGGCGAGTTCGAGCCGCCACGGGCGGCCGCCGCAGTCCCGGCCGGGCACCGCGCGGGCGAGGGCCAGGGCCGTGTCGAGCCGGGCGGCGAGTTCGTCGTGGCGCTCCGGGGTGAGCGGACCGGAGCGCAGCGCGCGCTGCGCGGTGTGGGCGAGCTCGATCACGGCCGGGTGGCCGAGGTCGTCGGCCGTCAGGCCGGGGTGGCGCGCGGCGAGCGCGGGCGGATGGTGCGGCGGCGCCGCCGGACCGTCCGCTCCGGGAACGGGGGCGGGGGCGGGGGCGGCCAGTGTGGCCCGGCGCAGCGCGCCGAGCGTCAGCCGGCAGACTCCCCGCTGGTCGCGCGCCGCCTCCGCCGCGTTCGGTTCGATGTCCACGTGCGCGCTCCTCTGTGCCGCCGCCGGTGGGCGATCCGCCGGGCGAGGCCGGTCAACGATGGATCAGAAGTGGCACGCGGCGGACCGAATGGCCGCCGCGTGCGTCACGCGCGGGTGGTCACTCGCCCGGAAGGTCGATCAGCAGCGGAAGCTCCGGCAGTTCCTCCGACGTGACGGGCTCGATGTCCTCGTACATGATCCGACTCCCTTCGAACCACCGGATCCCGCCCGGATGACGGGCCCTCGGCGCGCATTCATCATCCTCAGTGATCATGCGGCTTCCAAGAGTGACGATCCGCTTCCGGTGGGAACCGGCCGACCCGTGGGCAACGGGTTTGAACCGGGCCGGTGCCGGTGGAACCACGCGCACGGGCTGGCCGGTAGGGCACCGCACGGACCGGAACGACGGCGTCCGGTGGCGGCGCTTCCACCCCGGGAGAGCCGGACAACGTCCGAATCCGCGCGTGCCTCCGCACACCGGGACCGTCCAGAATCTGATCCGTGACGACCACGCGCCCCGCCCCACCGACGCCGGAGCGGCCACAACCCGGCCGTCTGGAGAGCCCCTTGCCCGATGCGCGGAGCGACGGCGCCCACCCCACCGACGACGCCCACCCCCTCGTCGACGGCTACCCCGCGAGCCCCAGCGTGCGGGCCGGAGGCGTCCTGCGGCTGCACCTCTCGACCCGGGCGGACCGCTTCCGCGCCGACTTCTTCCGCTGCGGCGCCGAGGTCCGCCACATGGGCGGCACCGGCGGGCCCGGCCGGTACGCGCCCGCCGGCCGCTACGACCAGGACTGGCACTGGCCCGGCCATGACTTCACCGTCCCCGCGCACTGGCCCTCGGGCGTGTACATCGCCGTCCTGCGGCCCCACGCGTCCGGCCCGCCGGACCTCCCGGAGCCCGGCGCCGGCGCGGAGCACCTGGACGCCCGGCACTCGCGCCTGCTGTTCGTGGTGACACCGGCCGGGCCCACGAAGGCGCGGGTGCTGTACAAGGTGCCGGTCCTCACCTACCACGCGTACAACCAGAGCGGCGGCGGAAGCCTCTACGGATCGCTGCGCACCGACGATCCGCCGCCCGGCGCGGACACCCCGGTCACCCAGGCCGTCACCCTGCGCCGCCCCGGCGGCGGCATCGGCGGCCCGGTCAAGGGCTACCCCGACGCCCACGACCCGCGCACCCCCCGGCAGACCTTCGCCCACTGGGACGCCCCGTTCGTCGCCTGGCTGGAGCGCGGCGGTTTCACCGCCGACTACTGCACGGACCTCGACCTCCACCAGGACCCGCACCGCGCCGACGGATACCGCCTGCTGCTCTCGGCGGGACACGACGAGTACTGGAGCGCACCCGCCCGCCGCCACGTCACCGCCTTCCGCGACCGCGGCGGCAACCTCGCCGTCTTCGGCGCGAACACCTGCTGGTGGCGCGTCACGGTCTCGGCCGACGGCACGACCGTGCGCTGCGCGAAGCACCCGCCCGGCGCGGCCCCGGGCGTCGACGTCGACCGGCTGCGCGGTGCCCCCGGCCACTGGTGGGAGTCCGAACCCGAGAACACCCTGACGGGCGTCAGCTACCGCAACGGCGGCGGTCACTGGGAGGGCCCCCGGGCCCCGCTGGGCTTCACCGTCCAGCACACCGGCCACGAGCTCTTCGCGGGCACCGGACTGCGCGACGGCGACGTCCTCGGCGCCGAACACGCCCTCGTGGGGTACGAGTGCGACGGCGCCGCCCACCGCCGCGACGGCGCCGGGCGGGCGGTGGCGACCGGCGCGGACGGTACGCCGCCCGGCTTCACCATCCTGGGGGTGGCCGACCTCCCGGCCGATCCGGCCGCCGGCTGGCACACCGCCGTCCGGGAGGACGACGGCCCCGGCCGGGCCGCGACCTTCGGCCTGTACACCAGCGGCGGTACGGTCTTCACCGCCGCCACCGTCGACTGGCCGCGGCTGCTCGCCCTCGACCCCCGGGTGCGCACCATCACCCACAACGTGGTCACCGCGCTGTCCTGAGCCCTGCCGCCCCCGCGCATCCCCGCACGTGCCGGTGCCGCCGGCACCCCGGGAACGGGCGTCGGCGGCACCGGCCGGGCGGTCAGCCCAGCTGCGGGGCGACCCGCGAGGCGATCAGCTCCAGGTGGTCGAGGTCGTCCAGGTCGAGGATCTGCAGGTAGATGCGCTGGGTGCCGTGGGCGGCGTAGCGGCCGATGGTCTCCGCCACCTCGTCGGGGGTGCCGGCCAGACCGTTGGCCTTCAGCTCGGCCACGTTCCGGCCGATCGCGTCGGCGCGGCGGGCGACCTCGGCGTCGTCGCGGCCGACGCAGGCCACCAGGGCGCTGGAGTACACCAGGTCGTCGGCCTCGCGCCCGGCCGCCTCGACGGCGGCCCGCACCCGGCCGAACTGGGCCGCGCTGGCCTCCGGCGAGACGAACGGCATGTTGAACTCGTCGGCGTAGCGGGCGGCCAGCGCCGGGGTGCGGGTCGGGCCCGTGCCGCCGATCAGGACCGGGATCTTCTCCTGGGCGGGCTTGGGCAGCGCGGGCGAGTCGGTCAGCGTGTAGTACTGGCCGGCGAAGTCGAAGGTGTCCCCGACCTTGGTGTTCCACAGCCCGGTGATGATGGCCAGCTGCTCGTCCAGCCGCCCGAACCTCTCCTTCGGGAACGGGATGCCGTAGGCGGCGTGCTCCTCGGCGAACCACCCGGCGCCGAGGCCGAACTCGACCCGGCCGCCGCTCATGGCGTCGACCTGGGCGACCTGGATGGCGAGCACACCGGGCAGCCGGAAGGTGGCGGCGGTCATCAGGGTGCCGAGGCGGATGGTGCTGGTCTCCCGGGCGAGGCCGGCCAGGGTGATCCAGGCGTCGGTCGGCCCGGGCAGGCCGGCCCGGATGGCGGCGGCCGGGTCGCCCTCCGGGGCGGAGCCCATCCGCAGGTAGTGGTCGGAGCGGAAGAAGGCGCTGAAGGCCCCGAGTTCCTCGGCGGTCCGCGCCACCCGCAGGAGGGTGCCGTAGTCGGCGCCCTGCTGGGGTTCGGTGAAGATTCGAAGATCCATGCGGCCCATTCTGGTATGGACCGCCCCATGATCCCCGGCGATTCGCCAATCGTCCCGGACGTCGGCCGGGCGAACGGCGGGCGTCCTGAGGGTGGCCAAGGTCTCAGCCCGGAAGCGCCCCCGGCCGCCTTTTCCACGCCGGGGCTCGCCTACGGTGGACGGATGTTCGCCACTCCCGACGAGTCCCGCAGGGGCTCCCCCGACCAGCCGGCCGGCTGTCCGCTACCCGGGATCGTCGCCGCCTTCACACCGCGGCTGGCCGAGTTCGCGTTCGAGCCCGGCTTCGTCGCCGTGGTCGACCAGCACGCCGCCGAGCTGCGCGAACTGCTGTACGCGCAGGGGCCGGAGCTGCTGCCCCGGCCCCTGGACCGTGAGGAACTGTCGGACTACGCGCTGGGCTTCCTGGACGCGCTCGCCGAGATCGGCTGGCGCGAGCCGGTGGGGTACGACTACGCGGTGCACCGGCTGACGGCGATCTGCTGGCTGGTCCGCGAACAGGGGCTGCTCACGCCCTGACTCCGGGAGCCGCCGGGTGTCCTACCGCGGCTGCCCACCCGGCCGGCCGGGGTCGATGCCCGGGGCCGGCGGGGTGGTCGGGGTGGTCGGGCGGACCGGCTGGTTGGTCAGCGCGTCCGAACGGCCGGCCTGGTAGGCGCTGCCGCGCAGGTTGGCGCTCTCCCGCTCGGCGTGGTCCAGCCAGCGCTCCCAGCGCTGGCGCATCGGGATGATCAGACCGCCGCCGACGCCGACCACCAGGATCCCGGCGATCGAGGCGAGCACCGCGATCAGCACCGGGCCGGTGATGGCGGTGGCGATGCCGGCCTGGCCCAGCGCGGCGATCACGCCGAGCACCACGATGAACGCCCAGGCGATGGTGGCCACCGTGCGCCCGTACGAGGCGCCGGCGAGCGCGTTGCCGACGATGTCGCGGACGGCGTTGGCGATGGCCATCGCGATCACCACGATCACCACGGCGACGATGCCCCTGGGCAGCCAGGAGACAATGCCGTGGATCATCACGCTGATCGGGTTGGGGCCGAAGACGCCGAAGGCCAGTTGCAGGGCCATCAGCAGGATCGCGTAGTAGACGATCTTGCAGATGATGCCGGTCATGTCGTACTTGGATCCGCTCAGGTACCGGGTCATCCCGGCCCGCGCGGCCACCCTCTCGGAACCGACCCGGCGCAGCACCCGGTCGAGGACCTTGGCGATCACCTTGGCGACGAACCAGCCGATGACCAGGATCGCCAGGAACGCGAGGAACTGCGGAATGAACTTGGCGACCTTGGACCAGGCTTCGGTGAAGCCGGACCCGAAGTCGACGGAGAGTGCGAGCTGCTGAGCCACGGGAGTCCTCCACTAGGCGACCCGACGCCCGGAACGGCGCGGGGTACACCCCCCACCCTTCGTGGATAGCAGGGTGCCCGGACCACCGCGCGCGGCGGCGGCCGGCACTGATCCCCCCGGGTGAACCCGTCATCCGGCAGGCGGCGCGTACAGTGGCGGTCCACGGGACGGACGGCGGGGCGGGACGGTACACGGTGAGCGGGCACGCGGTGGAACGTACGGGCGGCGCGGACGGCGCAGGTGGTGCGGCCGCCGCGGCCGGACACCGGGCGCTGGTCTGGCGGGTGCGGCCGGAGCGGCCGGCGGCGGCGGTGCTGGTGCTGCACGGCGGCGAGGAGCACAGCCTGGCCAGGCCCGGCCCGCTCAACCTGCCCGGTCTGCGGATGCACGGCTTCGTCCGGGCGGTGCGCCGGGAGACCGCCGGGGCGGGCGTGGCGATCGGTACGGTCCGCTACCGCCACCGGGGGTGGAACGGCGAGCGCGCCGACGCCGCCCGGGACACCCTCGCCGCGCTCGACGACCTCGCCGGGCAGCTGGGCCCGGTGCCCACGGTGCTGGTCGGCCACTCGATGGGCGGCCGCGCGGCGCTGCGCGCGGCGGGCCACCCGAACGTCACCGGGGTGGTCGCGCTGGCACCGTGGTGCCCGGCGGAGGACCCGTGCGAGCAACTGGCCGGCCGGGACGTCCTGATGCTGCACGGCGACCGCGACAAGGTGACCTCCCCGGCCGACACCCGCCGGTTCGCGGCCCGCGGCCGGACGGCCGGCGCCCGGGTCTGCGGCTACACCGTGGTCGGCAGCGGCCACGCCCTGCTCCAGCGGCTCGGCGACTGGCACCGCGCCACCGCCCGGCTGGCGGCCGGCCTCCTCGGCGTACACGACCTCCCCGCCGCCGCCACCGCCGCGTTCACCCTGCCCCCGGGCACCACCGACGCCCTCGGTGTCCCCCTCCCCTCCTATCCGCGCACCGCCCTCCCGACCGGCGCCTGAGGCCGTGGCCGTTCCCCGGCGGCCTGACCCGGCGGTGCGACCCGGCGGTCAGCCCCGTGGCGTGACCGTCCCGAGGTGGGCCGCGGCCCGGTCCGGGTCGTAGAACCACTGGTCGAGGTCGGCGGGGTCGTCGAAGCCGTTGGCGAAGCGGTGGGCCACCGCCGGGATCCGACCGGCGGCACCGAGCAGATCGAGGACGCGGGCCGGCGGCGGGGCGAGCATCGCGTTGGTCCACCTGGTGGCGTGCCGCGCGCCCGCCCAGAAGCGGTCGAACGCGGCCTGCATGAAGTCCCGGTCGAACAACTTGTCCCCCTGTGCCAGGATCGCGTCCAGGTAGACCGCGGCGCACCCGGGACGCGCTCGGGACGCACCCGGACTGCGCGAATCAGCCCGTCCGGGCCGTGACCGGGCCGGTCGGAGCCGGTTTGCCGAACATGGTGCAGACCACCGCGTCCTTGAGCGCCTTGTCGGCCTCGACGAGCTTCGGGGCGGCCCCGAACTCGAACAGGACCTCCGTCGGGACGAGAACGGTGGCGGTGCGACTGCCGGTGCCGTCGGTGAAGTTGGTGCTGGAGTACCCGGTTATTCCCCCTTCGTGGGCCCAGATGGTGCCGCACGGGGTGGTACCCGTCCCGATGCCCAGCCCGGAGCCGGGCCCGTTCACCGGATTCTCCGGGTCCGTCGGGACGGTGGTCCGCATCTGTTCCAGCTGAGCGGGCGGGCAGCAGCTTGCCGGACATCAGCGCGGTGTAGAACCGGGACCAGTCCCGCGCGGTGGACACCACCGCCCCGGCGGCCCCGCCCCAGCTCGGGTCATTGCCGGAGACGTCCACATGGCCGTCGTGGCGCACCCCGGCGATCTCCCGGAACTCGGTGGGCACATCCGGCGGCATGTGGGCGGAGTCCGGTTCGTAGCCACGGACGTACCGCCCGTGCCAGCTGGAGTCGGTGGCGAGATAGGTGTGCCGCAGGCCCAGCGGCCGGGCGATCCGGTCACGGATCAGGTCGGCCGGGCTCGCCCCGGTGACCTGTTCCAGGACCGCGCCGACCGCGACGTAGTTGGTGTTGCTGTACGACCACTTCGCGCCCGGGGCGAACAGCGGCTCGTGCCGCACGCCCACGGCGAGCAGGTCCAGGGAGGTCCACCGCCGCGGGTCCTTGCCGAGGATCGAGTTCAGGACGGCACCGTCCTCGGTGTAGTCGAACAGGCCGCTGGTGTGGTTCAGCAGCATCCGCAAGGTGATCGCCCCGCCGTTCGGAACCTTGCCCGGCAGCCACTTCTCCACCGGGTCGTCCAGGGTGACCTTGCCCTCGGCGACCAGCTGCAGAACGAGCGTGGCCATCATGGTCTTGGTGTTGGACCCCATCCGGAACTCGTCCCCCACCTCCAGCCGGTGATCCCGCCCGGCCCAGGGAGCCTGCTCGACGATCTCGACGGGCCGGCCGCGGCCGTCGTCCACCCGCACGATCACGCCCGGCGCCCCGGCGGCCACCAACTCCCGCGCCAGCTGCTTCAAGTGGGCCCGCTGCGCGTCGGCCCGGGCCGACGCGGGCGCGGACGGCGTGGCCGGTGCCGCCGAGGCGGGCACCGCGATCGCGGACACCGCCAACCCCACGGCCGACGCCGTCACCACGGCGGACAGCATGCGCGAACGGCGTGACCACACCGCACGATCCGACGAAAAAACATAGCGGGACATTGATCCGTTCCTCTGCGCTTCGGGTGAACTGGACGACCTCAGCCTCAGGCCCGCCACTGACAACCCGCGCACAGCGCGCTGTCAGGCGCCCCGGTGCCGGTAGGGCCAGTGCGGTGTCGGCGGCGCCGAGGACGGGTGCGGAAGGTGCGGGTGATGACCGGCCCCGCGAGGCGCCGGGTGACGGGCGGAGCCGTTCGCGGCTATTCGCGCAGTCCGATGGCCTCCACCGGGCGGGCGCGCAGGGCCAGTCTGGTCGGCACCAGAACGGCCGCCGCCGCCAGCGCCGAGGTCGCCGCCACGATCGCCAGATAGAGCAGCGGCGGGATGTGCGGGACCAGGGAGCCGGTCAGGCCCAGGCTCACCGTCATCAGCGGCAGCACCGGCACCGCGCTGCCGACCACGACCGCGATGAGGATCACCATGAGAGTCTCCGTCCGCATCATCCGCATCACCTGGTCCGGGGTCGCGCCCACCAGGCGCAGCAGCGCGAACTCCCGTGTCCTGGACAGGGTGGTCATCACCAGGGTGTTGGCGACGGCCACCGCGATGTAGCCGAAGACCAGCACCAGCGGCAGGGCGTTGCCGACCAGGCCGACCGTGGCCGTCCGCTGCTGGGCCGCGGAGAGGCCGCCCTTGTCCCGGACCAGCACACCGGGGTAGCGGTCGTTGAGCCCGGTGAGCTCGTCGATCACCCGCTGCCGGTCGGCGCCCTCCTCGGCCCGGACCAGGACGGAGTCGTACATCCGGCGCGAACTGTGCTGCAGGACGGTCTGGTAGGACAGCGTGACGTCGCCGAAGCCCAGTCCACGGCGGTAGACGGCGACCACCCGCGGTTCCATCGTCTGCCCGTCGGGAAGGTGGAGCCGCACCGTGTCCCCGACGCCCGCGCCGAGGGTCCCGGCTGCCGCGCTGCTGAGCGCCACCGTGTCCGCGGACAGCCCGTCCAGGCCGCCCTCGGTCACGTCCAGGTCGACGAGCCGGTCCAGTCGGCCCGGGGTCAGCCCCTGGGCCTGGTATTTGAAGATCTCCGGGGAGTCGAGCATCCGGATGGAGGCGAACAGGTCGATCCGCACGGTGCCGGTGGCGGACTCCACTCCGTCCAGGCCCTCGATGAACCGCGGGGCGTCCACCGGCAGGCCGTCGGCCTCGCTGGTCACGGTGTAGTCGGCCACCACGCCCGCCCGGGCCTGCTCCTCGGCCGCGCCCGCCGTGGTGGTGGGAATGAACAGCTGCACCGAGGCGAAGCCGATCGCCAGGATCAGCGGGCCGATGCCGGCGGCCAGCCGGCGGGCGTTCGCCCGGGTGTTGGCGACGGCCAGGCGCCCCAGCCGGCCGAACCACCACTGGAACGGCGCGGCCAGCAGCCGGGTCGCCCGGGCGACCACCGGCGGGGCCAGCATGAGGATCGCGATCACCATGACCAGCCCGCCGCTGGCCGCGCCGGCCGCCGCGAAGACACTGCCGAAGAACAGCGGCAGCAGCGCCGCACCGAGGCCGAGGACGAACAGCAGCACCCCGAAGAGGACCCGGGCCCGGCCGAGGCCGGGCTGCTCGGTCCGGGCCGCGCTCAACGCCTCCACCGGCCGGACCGACACCACCCGGCGGGCCACCGCGAACGCCGCCACCTGCGCGGCGATCACCCCGATGACGACCGCCGCGACCATCGGCAACGGGCCGTAGGAGAACTCGAAGTCCTCGGGCACCACACCGATGACGGAGAGCGCGCCGCGCAGCACCTCCGCGGCCGCCGCACCGGGGATGCAGCCCAGCACCGACGCCACCAGTGAGACGACCAGTGTCTCGCCCGAGATCATCTTGTGGATCTGCTTGGGTGTGGCGCCGACCACGCGCAACAGCGCCAGCTCGCGCCGCCGTTGGTGGACACCCAGCGCCAGGGTGCTGCCCACCACCACCATGGTGATGAGGATGACGATGCCGCCGAGCGCGCCCGCCAGCTCCCTCAGACTGCCCCGGGCCGTGGCCACGTCCGGGTTCTCCACGCTGCTGCGCCCGTCGCCGGTGCGGACGTCGGTCCGCGTGCCCTTGAGCGCCGCCCCGACCCGGTCGGCGAGCCTGCCGGTGTCCGTGCCCTTCGCCGCCAGCACCCCGATCGCGCTGACCTGGTCGGTGCGGCCGAACAACAGGCGGGCCTCGTCGTCGGTGAAGAAGACCGGCGGGGTGCGCAGCGCCCCGCCACCGCCCGTGTAGGTCACGATGCCGACGACCTTGTACGGGCTCGCGGCGCGGGTGGAGGCGATCCGGACGCTGTCGCCCGCCTTCACCCCCGCCCGGTCGGCGACGGACTTCTCCAGCACCACCTCGCCGGCCCGCCGGGGCTCCTGACCGCTGCGCTCGAACGGGCCGAGCCCGACCCCGCCCCAGTTCGTCCCGATCGAGCGCCGGTCACCGGCCCCTCTGACCAGCTCCCCTTTCCCGTCGACGAGTTGCGCGGGGAAGTCGAGAACGCCGACGGCCCGGCCGACGCCCTCGGTGCGCGCCACCGTGCCGACCAGGTCGGCGGGGACGCCCACCGCGTCGGTGAGCGCCTTGGTCTTGCTCTTCTTCCCCTCGTGCACCGTGAAGGACCTCTCACCGCCGACCACGACCGGTGCGCCCGCGTACCGCTGGACCGGCACCCCCGACCCGATGCCAGACTGCAGAATGACGCCGAAGGCCGTGATGAGCACCGACGCGCCGAACAGCGCGACGAAGGCCCCGACGAATCCGGCCCTACGCTCCTTGACGGTCTGTACGACGAGCCTGAACACGCCTCACCACTCCCCCAGTCCGGTCATCCGCTCGGCGACCCGCTCAGGAGTGGGCCGCGTCATCTCCTCCGCGTGACTCCCGTCTCTGAGGAACACCACCCGGTGCGCGTAGGAGGCGGCGACCGGGTCGTGGGTCACCATGACCACCGTCTGCCCGAGGTCGTCGACGACCTCGCGCAGGAGCCGCAGCACCTGCTGCGCGGTGCGTGTGTCCAGCGCCCCGGTCGGCTCGTCCGCGAACACCACCTCCGGCCGCGCCGCCAGCGCACGGGCGATGGCCACCCGCTGCTGCTGGCCGCCGGAGAGCTCGGCGGGCCGGTGGTTCATCCGGTCCGCGAGCCCCACCCGCGTCACCAGCTGGTGCATCCACTGGTGGTCCGGCCGGCGCCCGGCGAGCATCAGCGGCAGGGTGATGTTGTCGGCCACGGTCAGCGCCGACATCAGGTTGTACGCCTGGAAGACGAAACCGACCCGCTCCCGGCGCATCATGGTCAGCTCCACCTCTCCCAGGGTCGACAGGTCGGTTCCGCCCAGCACCACCGAGCCGGCGTCCGGGCGGTCCAGCCCGGCGGCACAGTGCAGGAAGGTGCTCTTGCCCGACCCGGACGGGCCCATCACCGCGGTGAACGAGCCCCGGGCGAAGGCGAGGGACAGGTCACGCAGCGCGTGCACGGCCCCGGCGCCCCTGCCGTACGTCTTGCGGACCCCGTCGAGGCGCACCACCCAGCGCGGGTCCGGAGCGGCGACGCCGTCCGGCCGGGGCTGCGCCGCGTCCTCCCGTGCGGGCGCGTCCGGGAGCCCCTCCGTCCGCATTCCGCGTTCCCTTCCGCCCACTTCCGGCCCTCCATCGCTCGTACGCACAACCCGACGTTCACGACGGTAGGTTCACGATGGAACGGGGACCAGGGCGTGCACTGGAGACCCGATGGTGCAGAAAACTGCCACCCGCGGTTGGACCACGCACGGTGGTAGGGTGATCGAAATGTCGACTCGGAGGGTCTGAAAAGCCGTGCGAGCGCCCTGGGTTGCCGCGTTACGACGGTTACGGCCCGAGCAGTGGATCCGCCGGACGGTGATCCGTTTCCCGCCCACCGCGGGCTATCTCCTGATCTGCCTCGGCACCGGGCTGGCCGGGGTGGCGGTGGCCTATCTGATGATCGCGGTCCTCGCACTCTGCCTGGTGGGGACGGGCTTCCCGCTGCTGCCCGGAGCGCTGCGGGTGGTGCGCCGGTTCGCGGAGTTCCACCGCGGCCGGGTCGGGCGTCTGCTGGGAGCCGGGGTGCGCACCCCCTACCGCGACCTGGAGCCCGGTCCGGCCGCGCCCCGGAGGCCGTCCCTGCGCGATCCGGCGGTCCGCAAGGACCTGCTCTGGCTGATCACCCACAGCGTCGCCGGGACGGCCCTGTGCGCCGTCGCCCTGACCGTGTGCGGCCATGCGGTCAACTGGCTCACCGCGCCGGTCTGGTGGAAGCTCGCGCCGAGCGAGCGCGACGCGATCATCCTGCTGAACGTCGACTCGTGGCCGAAGGCCGTCGCCGCGGCGTTCGTCGGCGTCGGCTACGCCGTGGTGGCGATGGCCGCGGTGCGGCTGCTGGCCGGCGCGCACGCCCGGGCGTCCCGGTGGCTGCTGACCGCCCGCCCGCGGGTCGCGCTCGCGCAGCGCGTCCGCGAACTGGCGGTGACCCGGACGGAGGCGCTGGACGCGCACGACGCCGAACTGCGCCGGATCGAGCGGGACCTGCACGACGGGGCCCAGGCCGCCATCGTGGCCGTCTCACTGCGCCTGGGCATGATCAAGCGGGCGCTCGGCCAACGCCCCGAGCAGGTCCCGGAGATGGTGGACGCGACCCAGCTGATCGCCGAGCAGGCCCTGGAGTCCCTGCGCCACCTGGTCCGCGGGATCTATCCGCCCGTGCTCGCCGACCGCGGGCTGAACGACGCGGTGCGGGCGCTCACCGCCCACTGCGCGGTCCCCGCCAGGATCGACATCGACGAGACGGCCGGCCCGCCGCCGCGCGCTCCGGCCGCCGCCGAGGCCGCCGCCTACTTCGTGATCTCCGAGGCGCTCACCAACGTCGCCAAGCACAGCGGCGCGCGGAGCGCGCTGGTGCGGCTCCGGGTCACCGCCGACGCGATCGCGATCAGGGTGGAGGACGACGGCAGGGGCGGCGCCACGGAGGGCGCGGGGAGCGGGCTTCCCGGACTCAGGCGGCGGGTCGCCGCCTTCGACGGGACCACCGAGCTGTTCAGCCCGCCCGGGGGCCCGACCGTAGTGAAGGTGGAAATTCCATGCGGATCCTGATCGCCGAAGACAACGCCCTGCTCCGTGAGGGGCTGGTCCTGCTGCTGGGCAGCGAGGGACACGAGGTGTGCGCCACCGTCGAGAACGGTGACGACCTGCTGCCCGCGCTGCTCGAACACCGCCCGGACGTCGCCGTGGTGGACGTCCGGCTGCCGCCCACCTTCCGGGACGAGGGGCTGCGGGCCGTGGTCGAGGCCCGCCGGCAACTGCCCACGCTCCCCGTCCTGGTGCTCTCGCAGTACGTCGAGCGGGCGTACGCGACGGAGCTGCTCGCCCAGAACGCCGCCGGCGTCGGCTACCTGCTGAAGGACCGGGTGGGGCGCGCCGAGGAGTTCCTCCAGGCGCTGCAACGGGTCGCCGACGGCGGCACGGCGATGGACCCCGAGGTCATCTCGCAGCTGATGGTCCGGCGGGTCGGGGCCGATCCGCTGTCCGCGCTGACCCAACGCGAGCGTGAGGTCCTGGCGCTGATGGCGGAGGGCCGCAACAACGGCACCATCGCGGAGCTGCTGTTCATCACGGAGAGTTCGGTGAACAAGCACATCGGGAACATCTTCGCCAAGCTGAACATGCCGACGCCGGAGAGCGGACACCGCCGGGTGCTCGCCGTGCTGACCTACCTCCGGGCCTGAGCCGCCGCCGGGCCTGAGCCGCCGCCGGGCGGACCGGGGCGCGGCGCCGGGTGCCTGCCGGTCGGAGGTGCAGAGAACTGCACCTCCGACCGGAAGCAGGCCCCCGTGAAATCCCCCGCGCCCGGCTCCAGAATGGAGTCGTCGAAGGCGGAACCAGCGCCAGGACAACGGACACACGCAGCCGCCGGATCCCACGGGAGCCGGGAAGGACGTCGGCCGCGGTCCCTCCCCGTACCAGTTCGAGTCAGGAGCAGTCATGTCAGATTCAGCCGGCTGGAAGCCCCCGAAGGAACGTCCGATGTGGCCCTGGGTCGTCCTCGCGGTGGTCGCCGTCGGCGTTCTGGTCAACGTGCTTCTCACGATCTGACGGGCGGGCCGTCGCCAGGGCAGGAAACCTCCGCGCTCCCGGCCGGCCCGGCGAGGCGCAGCTGTTCCTCCTCCACGATCAGCGCCGCCAGCGACTGCTCCGAGATGTCGACCGCTTCAGGAGTCGATTCGGCCACGTCACTCCGGCGCGCGTATTCGTCGAACAACCGGCTCTTCGCGCGAAGAATCTCCACCATCCGCTGGTCGACGCTGTCCGTGGCCAACAGCCGGTGCACCCGCACTCGCCGCACCTGGCCCATGCGGTGAGCCCTGGCTATCGCCTGGCTCTCCATGGTGGGCTTCACCTGTGGTTCGCAGAGAATGACAACCGAGGCCGCTTGGATGTTCAGTCCCACACCTCCGGCCTGGATCTGGCTCAGCAGCACCGCATGACCCTGCACAGCGGCGAACTCGTCCACCACGTCCTGCCGTCGAACCGCGTCCAGGCCGCCGTCGACCGGGCCGAACGCACGCTGTCCCAGGGCCTCCTGGACAACCGTCAGAACATCTCGGAAGAACGAGAAGACAACGACCTTCCATCCGTTGTCCGCGGCCTCCTCGACAACTTCCATCAGCCGCTGCAGCTTCGCGGACCTCTCCGGGTCCGCGTACGCGGCACGGCGCATGGCCATGAAGTTCCCCTCGGCGACGGCCAGCCGGTAGGCGGCGAGATCGGATGCCGTCAACTCCTCCCATTCGTCGACATGAACGACGTCGGGAAGCTCGGTGAGAACGTCCTGCTGATTACGGCGGAGGTAGGCCGGGGCGACTGCCTTGCGAAACGACGTCGGCCCTGCGGCGGCCGAACCGCTGTGGATCCGGGGCAGCAGATCAGGCTGCAGATAGTGGACGAGGTTCCGGAACTCCTCCACCCGGTTCTCCATCGGGGTGCCGGTGAGGAACAGGACGCGGTCGACGCGGCCGGTCCACTCGGCCACCGCCTGAGAACGCTTGGCGCCGTGGTTCTTGACGTAGTGGGCCTCGTCCACCACGACCATGCCGACCGGGACCTCCTCCGGAACCTCCAGCCGGCGGAGTCCATCGAACGTCAGGACGGCGACGCCGCCGTTTCCGAGCCATTCGGCGCGCGCCGCCTCCCTCTCCTGGCCATGGAACCGGAACGCCCTCAGCGTGCTGCGTGACTCGATCTCCCTGACCCAGTTGACGAGGACGCTGGCCGGGCAGACGACGAGGAAGTGTGTGCTCCCGTGCGCTCGAAGATGCGCGAGCACGGCAATCGCCTGAACGGTCTTCCCGAGGCCCATCTCATCACCGATGATCACCCGCTTCTGCGCGAGGGCGAAGCGGGCACCGAACTCCTGGTAGCCGCGGAGCGAGACCTTGCACCGCGTGTCGTTCAGTGGCTCGGCCCGGACCCGGTCCGACAGATTCTCCGGAAGGAAGCCCTCGGAGGCGGTGATCCCGTCGGGGCCGAATCCGGCGGTCTCGGCGAGGACACTGTAGAACTCGGCCGAGCGGACTTCGAAGTCCGCCCATGCCTCGATGTCCGTGACCAGGGGGCGGAGAAGGTCCACGGACGCCTGGGCGAAGAGCACGGCCGTCCCTTCGCCCTCCATCTCCGCGACGAGGGCGTCGAGTTGATCGACCGCGGCGAGCGCCTGCTGTCTGCGCTGCCGCCCGGCGAACAGGCCTCTGACAACGCCCCGGGCCGGCTGGGCGGCGGACATCAGGGCGGCGACCTCACCGACGACACGCTCCGCGGTGTCCCTGGCCCGTCTCGCATCCGGCCCGGCGGCGACCAGCCGTTGGAGCGCGATGACCAGTGCGGTGCCGGCCGGATCCTGGTGGTCGATGTCCAGCCGGATGGCCACGGTCCGCTCGGCGGCCCGGGCGATCTGCCCCGCGGCGGCAATGGCCTGGGCGGCAGTCTGGGCCCCGACTCCGGGGAGCAGTTGAAGCGTGTAGGGCGTGGCGTCCACAACCTGCCGCACGGTCCTGAGCCCGGCGGCCTCCAACGCGGCGACGCGCAGCCGCCCCTCGGTCACATCCTTCAGCCGGGCCAGGGGGATGGCGTCCAGCTCGTCCCGGACCAGCCGGCCCCTCAGGCCGGCGGCGGCCTGGCACACCTGCTCGACAGCACTCCGGTGATCGCCGATGACCGCGCGAGCGACCGCGTGGAGCCGTTCGCCGTCCGCCGTCCGCGAGGACGACCTTGGGCTTCCGGACGGTCCGTTGCCTCTCTCCCACTGACGGCTCCTGTCCCGACTCGACCGTGCGGCGCCCTCTCCGGGCATCCCCATGATTCCATCCGGGCGCCGGGTCGCCGGCCCGGCCCGGAGCCTGGCGGAAGTGACAGGCCACGCCCCGGATGTGCACACCCCATGCATGCCCTGCGAACGTTCCCGCCCGATTCCGGTCGGAATTCGCGCATGTACCGCCCGGCCATGTCCGCTGCTTTACCATCGCCCAGCCGTCCGGAAGTGCCGCGTCCACAAACAGAAGGACGGATGGGAACTGTTCGCACTCTTGCCGACGCAACTGAACCGTGATTAGCATCGAGGCAAGTTTTCCGGAGGAGGTGAATATCAATGAAGGAGATCGAGGAGACGGAGTACGAGGCTCCCGCGCTGCTGCCGGTCGGTGAATTCAACGAGGTGACCACCTGGTACGGCTGGGCGAGCAACGACGGTGAGGGCGTGGCGATCATCTGATCCCGCCCCGACAGCACGCTGGTGAACGGAGGGGTTGTGGGCAGCACGTCCTGGTTCGTGGCTTTCCCGGGGAAAGCCGAAGGCCCGGCGCCCAGGATCCCGGTGCCGGCCGACGGCGTGCGGGTGGTGCACCACCCGTCGGGGCGTCCGTGGATCGTCGCGGATGCCTCACACGCCCGGCTGGTGGTCGCCGGCACGGGTGCCAGGCGCCTCGCGCTGTTCGGCGAGTTCGACGCCGACGCCGGGCGCCTGGCACGGCTGCTCGACCGGCACGACGACGTGCCCGGCCTGCTGGCCGCGGCGCACCGCGTCCCGGGCAGCTTCCACCTGATCTGCGCCGACGGCGATGCGCTCTGGGTCCAGGGCAGCGCCTCCGGGCTGCGGCAGGTCTGCTACGCCCGCCACCCCGAGGGCGGCTACGCGGCGGCCGACTCGGTGGAGCCGCTGATCGACTGGAGCGGGGGCGCCCCGCGGCCGGAGATGGTCGCCTGGGGGCTGGTCCACCCCGGCTTCGACTACGGCCTGACCGACGGCACCCACTGGACCGGTGTGCACCGGCTGCCCGCCGACCACCGGCTGCGCCTGACCGGCGACCGCGCCGACACCCGGCCCTGGTGGCGGCCCCCGACCGGCGGGCTCCCGCTCGCCGAAGGGGCACCACTGCTGCGCGCCGCGCTGGAGGAGGCGGTGGCGGTCCGGGTGCGCACCGCGGCCGGCCTCTCCGCGGACCTCTCCGGCGGCATGGACTCCACCTCGCTCTGCTACCTGCTGGCCGGCCAGGACGCGTCGTTCCGGTCGTTCGTCGAGCAGACCGTCGACCCCAACCACGACGACGCCCGCTGGGCCGCCCTCGCGGCGCGCGAGATCGGCCGGGAGCTGACCGTGCTGGGGCCGGAGGACGTACCGGGCCCGTACGACGGCATCTGGGACGGCGACGCCGGCCTGGTCACCGAGGTGCCCTACGGCCTGGGCGAGCCGTACACGCTGATCCGCAACCGCACCCGTAAGACCGCCATGTCCCGGCTGTTCGCCGCCACCGGTGCGACGGTGCACATCGGCGGCTTCGGCGGCGACGAGCTGTTCACCGTCGCCCCCTCCTACTTCAGCGACCTCTACCGGACCGCGCCGGTGGCGGCGGTGCGCGGGATCCGCCCGCTCGCCCGGCTCCGCCGGTGGACGCTGCCGCAGGTGGTCAGGTCGCTGGCCGACCGGCGGACGTACGCCGCGTGGTTCACCCAGGAGCTGAGCACCCTGCACCTGCCGCGCCCGGCCACGGACGGGCCGACCGTCGGCTGGGGGCCGGCCCTGCACCTGCCGCCCTGGGCCACCGCGCACGCCGCCGAGGCGATCCGGGAGATCGCCCGCGAACGGTCCGGCGAGATCCGCCCGCAGGCCGGGGACCGGGCCTCCCACACCGCGGTGGCCGGGCAGCGGATCGGCGGCCAGCGGCTCGGGCCGCTGCGGGACCTGATGGAGCGCTCCGGCGTGCTGCTGTCGTTGCCCTACATGGACGACCACGTGCTGGAGGCCGCGCTGGCCGTCCCGCGCGGCGAGTCGCTCCCGGGCCGGGGCTACAAGCCGCTGCTCAAGGCCGCCATGGGGCCGACCGGGAGCGGGGCGCTCTCCCGCTCGACCAAGGGCGAGTTCAGCATGTCGGTCTACCGCGGCCTGCAGCGCAACCGGCGGGCGCTGCTCGCCATGGTCGAGGAGCCGCTGCTGGCCGAGCACGGCCTGGTGGACCCGGACGCGCTGCGGGCGAGCATCCGGGACACCATGCGCCCCCAGCACGAGACGGCGGCGCTGGAGCTGACGCTCGGCGCCGAGGCCTGGCTGCGCACGGTGGCCGGGCGGACGACCCCGACACCGAGGGAACCGGGAGGAATTCTGGTGAACAGCTATCCGGTGGCGCCGTGACGCCGCGCGTGGTGCCACACGTCACCCTGGTCCGGGAGAGCGAGGCGGCGGTGCTCCTCGACAAGAAATCCGGGAAGTATTTCCGGCTCAATCGGCTCGGCGCCGACGTTTTCGAGCTGTTATCCGCCGGACAATCCCCGGAAGAAATCACGGAAACCCTCCGGAAAAGGTTTCCGGCGGCCCGGGAGAGAATTCCCGAAGACGTCCTCCGGCTGGTCGAACAGCTGCGCGCGGCCCGGATCGTGGTGGACCGATGACCCTGCACATGACCCCGGAGCCACGCGCCTGGCTGCCGCCGCACCGCCGGATCGTGCCGCTGCTGGCGGTCGCCGCGAGCCGGCTGCTGGTCACCACCTCCAGCCCGGACCGGCTGGAGCGGCTGCTACGCCGGCTGAGCGCCAACGCCCGGCCGGCCTCCTACGCCCAGGCGCTGCGGGCCCGCGAGGACGTGGTCTCGGTCAGCGGCCGCTGTGCCGGCCAGTACTGCCTGGAGCGGTCGGTGGCCGCCGCCCTGCTGGTGCGGGCGCGCGGCGGCTGGGCGGACTGGGTCTCCGGGGTGAACCTCGCGCCGTTCGCGGCGCACGCCTGGATCGAGGTCGACGGGGAGCCGGTGGGCGAGCCGCTGCGGTTGGACGGGTTCCACAAGAACATCCAGGTCTCCCGCCCGCCTGCCCGGGCCGGGCGGGCGGCCACGGCGGACGGAGAGGCATGACGATGGGCACCCTGGACACCGCGGCGATCGTCAAGGAGATCGCCGCCAACGGCTACGCGCTGGTACCGGACTTCGTGACCGGGCAGGCCCTGACCGACGCGGTCGCGGCGATGGAGACCTACTTCCCGGACCCGGAGGACGGCCGGACCACCGCCGAGGAGGTCGCCGCGCTCAAGCACGCGGTGCCGTTCCCGTTCTCCGCCAACGCGCTCAACCGGCTCTCCCTCGACCCGCGCGTGATCGAAGTCGCCGAACACCTGCTGGGCGACCCCGACCTGCGGCTCACCAGCTCGTTCATCCAGGCCAAGTACGGCACGGCGTACGGGCCTTCGATCGACCAGACGCTGCACAACGACGCCTGGGCCGCCAGCAGCCTGCTGCCGCCGCGCGCCGACGGCGTCTACCAGCGGCTGTTCGGCATCGTCTACCTGACCGACGTCACGGTGGACACCGGGCCGACCTACGTGGTCGCGCGGGCCGAGCAGCTCGGTGTGCCGCTGCTCACCGCGACCGGCAAGGCCTCCTACGAGAAGGAGACCTACCCCGAGCTGTACGAGCGGCAGCGCCCGATCGAGGCGAAGCGCGGCTCGGTGCTGCTCTTCGTCGGTGACATCGTCCACCGCGGCGCCGGCTACCAGGGCACGCACGGCCGGCGGCTCGCGCTCTTCTTCAACATCCACGCGGCGGTGGCCCGTTGGACCGACAAGCACCTGTGGTCGATGCGGCCGGCCTCGCCGGGCTGGGACACCTTCCGGGAGTTCATGGTCGAGCTCTCGCCGCGCCAACGGCACCTGCTCGGCTTCCCCCCGCCCGGGGACGGCTACTGGACGGAGCAGTCGCTGGAGCGGGTGGCGGAGCTGTACCCGGGTATCGACACCGCCCCGTACGTGCCGGCTGAGCTCCGCGCGGGCCGCTGAGATGACCACCGACCTCGGCGACCCCGGCACCCGACCCACTCCCCCGGCCGCTCTCCCGGCCACCGGACCGGAGCGGCGGGCCGCGACGGACGGCTTCGCGGAGCGCGCCGCCCGCGGGCTCCGCTGGCTGGGCGAGGCGCTGGCCCTGGGCCCGGGCTTCGGGACGGCCGTGGACGCCGCCGTGCCGCTGCTGTTCGACGGCTGGGGGCACCGGGACTCGCGCGGCTCCGACCCCGCCGATCCGGCCGCGCGGGTGGCACCGTTCGAGTACTCGCTGGTGCTCGGCGACGGCGAGCCCGAGCTGCGGATCTTCCTGCGCCCGCTGCCCCCGGCCGGGAACACCACGGCGCTCGGCAGCTGGGAGCAGGGCTGGCGGATCCTCGCCGAGCTGGAGCGGCAGAACGTGGCCACGACGGGCCGGGCGGCGGTGCTGCGCGACCTCTTCCGCCCGGTCAGCCGGAAGGCCTCGTTCGGGCTCTGCCTGGCCGCCACGGTCCGGCCCGACGGTCTCTCGGGGGTCAAGGTCTACCTGGACACCCTCGCCCAGGGCCTGGCCCGCAACCGGGAACTGGTCGGCGCCGCGCTGGAGCGGCTGGGCCACGGCGAGGCCTGGCGGTGGCTGCGCGCGCACGACCCGGCGAGCATCGAGGTGCCGATGCCGGCGGTGTTCTCGCTGGACCTGGTGGATTCGCCGGCGGCGCGCGCGAAGTTCTACACCACCGTCACCGAGCGGTCGGCCGGTGAGCTGGAGGAGCGGATGGCCCGGCTCTCCGCGACCGCCCGGCAGAGCACCGCCGCGTTGCTGGACGCCCTCCCGGCCGCCGGGCCGCAGGCGCTGGCGGCGCCGGGGGTGCGGCCGACGCTCTGCTGGAGCCTGACCGCGCGGCATCCCGGGCGGCCCGAGGACGCCACCCTGTACCTGCCGTTCAACCACTACACCCCGCACGCGGCGCCGACGCTGGCCCGGCTCGGCGGGCTGCTCGCACCGGCGGTGCGGGGGCGGGTCGAGGCGCTGGTCGCGCGCTGTGCGGCCGCCGCGCCCGAGGGCGCCGCGGCCAACCCGTTCCACTGGGCGGCGGCCAAACTGGACCGGGCCGACGGCGAGCTGACGCTCTATCTGGCCGCCGACCGGGTCGACGCCGCGGCCCGCGCGGAACGCTGAACCCCCGCGGCACCCGGCGCGGGGCCGGGCGCCGCGGGGGTCCGGGCGGGAGCAGTGCGAGCGACGGCCCTCAGGCCGAGTGCTCCGGAGCCCGAACGGCCGGCGCCGGGAGCACCGGCTCCGGCCCGGGCGCTGCGAGCAGCCGGGCCGGGCGGGCCGCGAGCAGAACCCGGAGCGCACCCACCCAGACCAGGGCGGCACCGAGCAGGTGCAGGATCACCGCCGCCTCGGGCAGGCCGGTCAGCGACTGCACCACGCCGATCAGGCCCTGGGCCAGCACCACCAGCAGGAAGACCGCCGTCCGGCGGCGCGCGGCGGCGCCGGACGTGTCCCGGGGCAGCGCCGCGAACAGCACCGCCGCCAGCACCAGCACCACCGCCGCGAGCAGGCCGTGGACCACGGTGACCGTCGTCCAGTCCAGGCCGATCCGGGGCACGTCGGAGGAGTCGCCGGCGTGCGGGCCGGTGCCGCTGGTGACCGTACCGACCACCACCATCACGGCGGTGACCGCCACCAGGGCCGTCGCCAGGCCCCGGGCGCGCTCGGACGGCGCGGCCCCGGCGGGCCCGCCGCGCGCGTCGTCCAGCGTCGCGTCCCAGGTGACCGCGGCCGCGGTGAGCAGCAGCATCGCGGCCAGGAAGTGCGCCGCGACGATGTACGGGCTGAGCTTCAGCCAGACGGTGACGCCGCCGACCACCGCGTTCAGCACCACGATCCAGAACTGCGCCCAGCCGCCCCGGAGCACCCGCGGCACGGGGGTGCGCTGCAGCCGGGCGGCGATGATCACCCAGCCGACCACCACGCAGAGCACGCCGGTGAGCATCCGGTTGGAGAACTCGATCGCGCCGTGCAGCCCCATCTCGGAGGTCGGCGCGAGCGTGCTGTCGGTGCACATCGGCCAGTCGGGGCAGCCGAGGCCGGAGCCGGTGACCCGGACGACGCCGCCGGTCATGATGATCCCGATCGCCGCCACCACCGAGGTCACGGCCGCCGCCCGGACGCTCCGCGGTCCGAGCGTGTAGCGTCCTGCCAACCAGGACAAGGGGGTTCGCGCCATCGGGGCCATCCTCGATCGAGTCGTCGTTCGGTGGGCCCAGCCTACGACGGCCTTACGGATCGGTGGTCAAGGCCCTCCGAAGCGTCACGACGAGCACGATCCGCCGGGCACCCGCCCCGCTGCCCGCCGCGGAGCAACGCCTCCGCCGGCCCGGCCGTCCGCGGGAGGCGCGGGCGGCCGGGGCTGGGGCGCGCTCAACGGATGATCAACCTTGATGCTCGTGCACCGCGTTGGCGCCCTGGTTCTTCTTCCACGACTTCAGCTCCGGCAGTGCGCCCGCCTTGACTCTCGGCCACACCATGAATCAAGTCGACTAATTCCCAAATGAGTTGATAAGGTCACCCGACCCCCTGCCCCGCGAACCGCTTCCGGTGCGCGGCGATCAGGTCGCGGTACCAGGCGTACGAGGCCTTCGGCGTGCGCACCTGCGTCGCGAAGTCGACGTGGACCAGACCGAAGCGCTGACTGAACAGTCCCTCCGCCCATTCGAAGTTGTCGAGGAGGGACCAGGTGTAGTAGCCGCGGATGTCGATGCCCTCGGCGGCGGCGCGGGCGAGGGCGTCGAGGTGGGCGGCCATGAAGTCGATGCGGGGCTGGTCGGGGACGGTCTCCTCGGCGACGGAGCAGCCGTTCTCGGTGATGGTGACGGGCGGGAGGGCCTTGCCGTACAACTCGCGGAGGTTGATGAGGAGTTGAGTGAGAGCCTCGGGGACGACGGGCCAGCCGAAGGCGGTGTGGGGGACGTCGGGGATGTCGACCAGGTCGAAGGGCAGGCCGGGTTCGGTGGGGGCGGCGACGCGGGTGGGGTTGTAGAAGTTGAGCCCGAGGCCGTCGAGGCCGGGGGTGTGGATGAGGTCGAGGTCGCCGGGGCGGACGGCGCCGAAGATGTCGTCGGGGACGCCGAGGGCGGAGAGGTCGGGGTAGCGGCCGAGGAGGACGGGGTCGGTGAACAGGCGGTTGTGGAGGGCGTCGTAGGCCGCTGCGGCGGCCAGGTCGGCGGGGTCCGAGGAGGCCGGCTCGACCGGGGTGAGGTTGTTGGAGAGCATCGCCTCCAGACCTCGGTCGTGGAGCAAGGACGCGGCCAGGCCGTGGCCGAGGAGCTGGTGGTGGGCGGCCGGGAGGGCCTCGAACATCAGGGTGCGGCCGGGGGCGTGGGTGCCCAGGGCGTAGCCGTACACGGTGTGGACGAAGGGCTCGTTGAGGGTGATCCAGGCGGGGACGCGGTCGCCGAGGCGGTCGGCGACGACGGTGGCGTAGTCGGCGAAGCGGTACGCGGTGTCGCGGTTCAGCCAGCCGCCCCGGTCCTCCAGGCCCTGCGGGAGGTCCCAGTGGAAGAGGGTGGGCAGCGGGGTGATGCCGGCCTCCAGCAGCGCGTCCACGAGCCGGTCGTAGAAGGCGAGGCCGGCCGGGTTGACGGCGCCCGCGCCGGTGGGCAGGACGCGGGGCCAGGAGACGGAGAAGCGGTAGCCGTCCAGTCCGAGGCCCTTCATCAGGGCGATGTCCTCGGGGTACCGGTGGTAGTGGTCGCAGGCCACCGCCCCTGTGTGGCCGCCCCGTACGGCCCCGGGGCGGGCGGCGAAGGTGTCCCAGACGGACGGCCCGCGGCCGTCCTCGTCCACCGCCCCTTCGATCTGGTAGGCGGCGGTGGCGGCACCCCAGCGGAACCCCGCCGGCAGGTCGAAGCGGTCGGGCATGACAGCCTCCTGACGAGAACATGAGGGACTGTCATGTTAGCGGCGTCACACCGGAACACCAGAGGCCCGTCAACAAGACTCCGCCTCCGTCACGGGCCTGGGTGCCGGATGAATGGACTTCGACAAGGCCACACACTCCCTGGCGGTGGAGACCCGGCTCGTCCAGCTCGGCTGGGACGTCCTCGAAGGGGGGCCGAAGACCGCGAGCGGCGTTCGGCTGGTCGCGCTCGACCTCGGCACCACGGCTGAAGGCCACCACCGGCCACGTCCGTGGTTTCGCCGGCATGATGACCGGCCTCCGTGGCCACGAACGGCCCGACTGGATCAACGGTGTCTTGCGCGACGACCTGCCGGCCATCCGGGCGTTCGCCCAGGGGCTCCGGTACGACGAGAACGCCGCCGTCGCCGGACTGTCCCTGCCCTGGAGCTCCGGCCAGGACAGGCACGCAGCAGCTCGGTGAACCCCTGCGGTCACAGCACTGAAGGTGCGCAGGCCCTTCGGTGTGGGCACTGTTCGGAGAACGTACAGGCGCCCCAACAGCCGGGTCAGGCCGTGGGGAATTCGACCCGGATCCGCAGTCCGCCCGTGCTGCCGGGGACGGCGGTGACGGCGGCGTGATGGGCGCGCGCGATGGAGGCGACGATGGACAGGCCCAGGCCCGCGCCCTCACGCGGGCCGTGTCGACGCTCCTGAAGGCGGCGGAAGGGCTCGAAGAGATAGGGGACCGTCTCCGGCGGCACCTGGGGGCCGGTGTTGCCGACCTCCAGGACACCGTCGCGCACGCCGACCTCGACCCGGCCGCCGTCGCGGTTGTAGCGCAGGGCGTTGCCGACCAGGTTGCGCACCAGGTGTGCCAGCAGCACCGGATCACCCTCGACGGACACGGGGGCGATGTCGGATCGGACGGTGACGCGGTTCGCTCGGGCTTCCTCCGAGGCGGCGCACTCGGCGGCCACCGCGCGGGCCAGCTGGTCCAGTGCGACCGGCTCGCGGCGGTCCAGCCTCTGGTCGGAGACGGACAGCAACAGCAGGCCCTCGATGAGCCGTTCGCTGCTCTCGGAGACCTCTATCAGTTTGCGGCGGACCCGGGCGACGGCGGCCGGGTCCTCGGTGGCCAGCCCGATTTCGGCCGCGGCCCGCTGCACCGCGATCGGCGTCCGCAGTTCGTGTGCGGCGTTGGCTGCGAACCGCTGCTGCGCACCCACCAGCTGCTCCATGCGGTCGAGCATGGCGTCGAAGGTGTCGGCGAGCTGTTTGAGCTCGCCCGGGGGTGCGTCGAGGGCGATCCGCTCGTGCAGGTTCTCACCCGAGAGCCGCCGCGCCGTGTTGGTGATCACCGCTACCGGGCGCAGCACCCGTCCCGACATCCACCAGGCCAGCGCCACCGAGATGACGGCGAAGGCCGCCAGAGCGATCAGGGAGACGGTCAGCAGCTGGTTCTGGGCGGCCTGCTCGGCGGCCTGGGTGACGACCTTTACGGCCTGGAAGTGGGACTGTCCGCCGTCGGCGGGGGCGGTTCCGGGTGGAGCGTTTGCGGGTGAAGCGGTTCCCACTGTGAGGGTCCCCGCCGAGGTGGCGCCCGGGGTCGCCAGTGTGGCCAGTCGCGGTTCGACGGCGACGGCCGTGCTGATCGAGGTGTACAGACCCTCCCGGACCAGGAAGTTGACCAGGCAGATGAGCATGGCCCCGGCGAGGACGAGCAGCCCGCCGTAGAGCATGGTCAGCCGGCCCCGCTCCCCGCCCGGCAGCCGCGGGCGTGGTCTGCCGGGCAGCGGAAGGCGGTTCGGGCCGACCGGAGCGGAGCGCCTCATGCCGGGACGCCGATGCGGTAGCCGTGGCCGGGCACGGTGTCGATGACCGAGGGCTCGCCGAGCTTGGCGCGGAGTTTGCTGAGGGCGACCCGAACCGCGTTGGTGCGGTATCCCATGTTCCGCTCCCACACCTGCTCGATCAGGTCCTCACCGCTGACCACGGCGCCCTCGGCCTGCATCAGCACCTCCAGTACGCCGAACTCCTTGCGGGACAGGGCAAGGTAGCGGCCCTCCCGGAAGGCCTGGCGGCGAGCGGTGTCGAGGGTGATGCCCGCACGCTCGATGACCGGCGGAAGGGCGGGGTGGGTGCGGCGGCCGAGGGCCAGTACCCGGGCCAGCAGCTCCTCGTAGGCGAACGGCTTCGTGAGGTAGTCGTCCGCGCCCAGGTCCAGGCCGTCGACACGGTCGCGGACGGTACCGGCGGCGGTGAGCATCAGCACCCGGGTCAGCAACCGCTGCTCGACGACGCTCTGGCACACCTCGTCGCCGTGTGCTCCGGGCAGGTCGCGGTCGAGCACGAGCACGTCGTAGTCGGTGAGGCTCAGCCGTTCCAGCGCGTCGGCGCCGTTGTACACGACGTCGACGGCCAGGGCGTCGCGCCGCAGTCCCTCGGCGATCATGTCCGCCAGGAATTCCTCGTCCTCCACGATCAGTACACGCATGACATCAGGTGTACCTGAAAACCACCTTTCGTCGCCGTAAAGGTCTCGGCTGACAGCGGCGAAATGCGGGTGCGTGCCAGCCTCTGCATGGTCGGTCACTCGCAATCGGACACGGAGGAATTCCATGCGGAACCACATGCGGAACCACAGGTACGGCGCGGCGGCCGTGCTGCTGGCGGGGATGGCGCTGTTCACCGCGGCCTGTGGCGGAGGCGTCGCGGGCTCCGGAGGGGGCGGCGGCTCGGACTCGTCGGGCAAGGGCGCGGCGGCGGACCAGGCCTACGAGCACCGTAAGTGCCTGCGCGAGCACGGCGCCCAGGTGAAGGAGCCGGAGCCGGGCCAGGACCCGCGGGGCCTGGTCCTCGAGGGCGGGCAGGACAAGATGGCGGAAGCCCTCAAGGCCTGCGGGGGCGTCGGTGGCTCGGGCGGCGCGAAGATGTCCCAGGCCGACAAGGACAAGGCCCTCGAATTCGCCCAGTGCATGCGCAGTAACGGTGTGGATATGCCGGACCCGAAGTTCGACGGCGACTCGGCGATATCGGGACAGGCGATGAAGATCCCGGAGGGCGCCGAGAAGGACAGGTTCGACAAGGCGAACAAGGCGTGCAGTGGTCAGCATGCGGAGTGAGCGCGGGCGGAGCCGCCGAACGTACCTGATCGCCGCGCTGGTCACCTCGGTCACGCTGGTGGGCGGGGTCACGGCCCTCTCGCAGACCGGCGGCGGCGGAAGCGCCGGTACGGACCGCACGGACGGGCTGCCGCCGAGCACGGGCTCGGTGGAACGACAGGACCTGAGCAGCCGGACCCAGGTGGACGGGACCCTCGGCTACACCGAGGAGCGCCGGCTCAACGCCGGTGTGCCGGGCACCCTCACCTGGCTCCCGGAGGCCGGCGCGGTCGTGAAACGCGACGGGGTTCTCTACGAGGTCGACGGCCGGAAGGTCCGGCTCATGGAGGGCGAGCGCCCCGTGTACCGGACGCTGAAGGCCGGCGACAAGGGGCCGGACGTCAGACAGCTGAAGGAGAACCTCCGCGACTTGGGCTACGGCAAGGGGCTGGCTGCGGACGAGGAGTTCACCCCCGGCACCGCGGAAGCGGTCAAACGCTGGCAGAAGGCCCACGGTCTGGCCCGGACCGGCGAGATCGGCCCCGAGCAGATCGCCTTCTCGCCCGCTCCGGTACGGATCAAGAAGAACGATGCGGCCGTCGGCGACCAGGCCGCTCCCGGCAAGCCGGTCCTCACCACCACCGGCTCCGAACGGCAGGTGCAGATCAAGATCGAGGTCTCCCGGGCCGACCTCGCCAAGCCCGGTACCCGGGTCGAGGTCGACCTGCCCGGCGGCGGCAGGGCCAAGGGCAAGGTCGCCTCCGTCGACCGCACCATCGGTGAGGACGGCAAGGAGCAGGGCTCCCCGGACAAGCCCGCCAAGATCACCGCCCGGGTGCTCTTCGACGACCCGGGGCAGGCGGAGGGCTTCGACCAGGCGCCGGTCACCGTCGAGCTCGAAGGCGAGGTCCGCAAGGACGTGCTGACGGTACCGGTCAACGCACTGCTCGCGCTGTCCGGCGGGGGCTTCGGCGTCCAGGTCGTGGAGAGCGGGAAGGTGCGCGAAGTCCCGGTCGAGCTCGGCATGTTCGGACAGGGCCGGGTCGAGGTCAGCGGGACCGGCCTGGCCGAGGGAATGAAGGTCGGGGTGCCCAAGTCATGAGCGCGGTGGTCGAGCTGAACCAGGTCACCAAGGAGTATCCGGGCGGGGTCGTGGCACTGCACGGGGTGGACCTGCGCATCGGACGCGGCGAACTGCTCGCCATCGTCGGGCCTTCGGGGTCGGGCAAGTCCACCCTGCTGCACATCGTCGGCACCCTGGACCGGCCCAGCGCCGGATCCGTCACCCTGGCGGGCCACGACGTCGCCGCCCTCTCCGACCGCCGGCTGTCCGCCCTGCGCGCCCGGCACATCGGCTTCGTCTTCCAGTCCTTCCACCTGGTGGCCGGGGTCAGCGCCCGGGACAACGTCGCCGAGGGCCTGCTCTACTCGGGCCTGCCGCGCGCCCAGCGCCGCAGGCGCGCGGCCCTGGCCCTGGAGCGGGTCGGGCTCGCGGACCGCATGCACCACCGTCCGCACGAGCTGTCGGGCGGCCAGCGGCAGCGGGTGGCCATCGCCCGGGCGGTGGTCGGCGAGCCTGACCTGCTGCTGGCCGACGAGCCGACCGGCGCGCTGGACTCCGCCTCGAGCGAAGCGGTGATGGAGCTGCTGCACGACCTCAACGCCGAGGGTGCCACCATCGCGGTGATCACCCACGACGGCGAGATCGCCGACAGCCTGCCACGCCAGGTCCGTATCCGCGACGGCCGCGTCGTAGCGGATCTGCGCACCGGCGCCGCCGACCCGGCCGATCGGGGTGGGGAGCGATGAGCCGCACACGGCTCTCCCCGGCCCGGCTCGGCCCCCGTGACGTCCTCCACGTCGGCTCGGCGGGCCTGCGCACCCGGCCACTGCGGGTGGTGCTGTCCGCGCTGGGCATCGCCATCGGTATCGCCACCATGATCGCGGTGGTCGGCATCTCCTCCTCCAGCAAGGCCCAACTCCTGCGGCAGCTCGACCAGTTGGGCACCAACTTGCTGGTCGCCTCCCCTGGCCAGGGGCTGTTCGGAGAGAAGGTGAAGCTGCCCAAGGAGTCGATCGGCATGCTGAGTCGCGTCCCCGGGGTCGAGCAGGTCGGCGCGACCGGTGACCTGGCCCAGTCCGTCAGGCGCAGTGAGAAGATCCCCGACGACGAAACCGGCGGCATCACCGTGAAGGCCGCCACCGAAGGACTGCTGGACGTCGTGCGCGGCGCGGTCGGCTCGGGCACCTGGCTCAACGAGGCCAACGGGCGCTACCCGTCGACGGTGCTCGGACACGTCGCGGCCCAGCGCCTGGGCATCACCACCCCCGGTCAGCAGGTCCACATCGGCGGCCGGTACTTCACCGTCATCGGCATCCTCGACCCGCTGCCGCTGGCTCCCGAGATCGAGCGGGCCGCCCTGGTCGGCTGGGACGGCGCCGGCGCGCTGCTGGGCTTCGACGGCCACCCGACCCAGATCTACGAACGGTCGACGGATCGAACGGTCAGCGCGGTCCGCGAGCTGATCCCACGCACCGTCGATCCGCAGAACCCGCGCAACGTGCAGGTCACCGACCCCTCCTCGGCGCTCCAGGCCAAGGCCGCCACCGAGGGGGCGTTCACCGACCTCCTGCTCGGGCTGGGCGGTGTGGCGCTCCTGGTCGGCGGCGTCGGGGTCGCCAACACGATGATCATCTCGGTACTGGAGAGGCGCCACGAGATCGGACTGCGCCGCTCCCTGGGCGCCACCAGGGGCCAGATCCGTCTCCAGTTCGTGACGGAGTCCCTCCTGCTCTCCGGACTGGGCGGGCTGGCCGGCGTGGCCCTGGGCTCGGCCGCCACCTACGCCTTCGCCGCCTCGGGCGGCCTGCCCTGGGTGGTCCCCTTGTGGGCCGTCACCGGGGGCTTCGCCGCCACCTTGCTCATCGGTACGGCGGCAGGCCTCTACCCCGCCGTCCGGGCCTGCCGCCTCTCCCCGACCCTCGCCCTCAGCACCGGCTAGGGCTTGTCCGGTCGATCATGTGCGGAGCCAGATGGCGAGGGCTGCTGCGGTGACGGTGCCGAGGTAGGCGTAGCCGCGTTTGTCGGGTTGCGACCGCTCTGGCGTGCTTGAACCGGATGCCGCGTCTGCGCAGGTAGGCGCGACACGGCCCGTTGCTGTAGGCCTTGTCGGCGGCCAGGCTGTCGGGCTTCTTGCGGGGCCGGCCCGGACCGGTCCGCGGGATCCGGACCTTCTCCAGCGCGGGCTCGAACTGCGTGCAGTCCGCCCGCTGCCCCGGGGTGACGACCAGGGACAGCGGGCGGCAGCGACCGTCCGCGCTCAGGTGGACCTTGGTGGTGAACCCGCCGCGCGAGCGGCCGAGGCCCTCGCCTCCAGCACCACCTCCGCTCGGGCTCGCCCCGGACCACCGGCCGCTGGTCGAGGTCTCCCACGCGCAAGCGGCCCGGATCGCCGCCGACCTGGGCGGCCGGCTGCCGCTGTCGAAGGAGTGGGAGTGGGCGGCCCCCGGGGCCGAACGCCGCCGGTACCCGTGGGGCGAGGAGGTGCCTGACGAGGGACGGGCGAATCTGCGCGACTCCTGCGGACGGCTCACCCCGGTCAGCTCCCATCCCCGGGGGCGGACTCCGACCGGGCTGTGGCACATGGCGGGCAACTGCTGGGAGTGGACCGCGCCGAAGACGATCGGCGGCGGCTTCGTGATCCGCGGCGGCTCCTTCAACTCCCTGCCGCTGTACGCCCGGTGCACGTTCCTGAACGCCGCGCCGGCCGATCTCAGCTCGCCTGGCATCGGCTTCCGGGTGGTGAGGGCGGCGTGATCGGCGACCTCGTGATCGCGGGCTGCTCCCGCCGCAAGGCGCCGGACGTCGGCCTCTTGCCCGCCCCGGAGCGGTACACCGGGGGCCTCCCAGTGGAAGATGACCCGGGCCTTGCCCAGGACCGGGCCGATGTCGTCGTGCCCTTGCGCGTGTAGCGGTCGAGCGCGAAGCACCAGAGGACGGGCACCTGGTCGTCGAGGACGGCGGTGAGGGCGTTGTCGAATCCGGGGCGGGCGACGTCCGACCAGGCGGAGAGGTTGTCGACCCAGACCTTCCGGACGCGGTAGTGGTTGCGTACCGCCCACTCGCGGCCTTCTGACTCCTGGGCGCGGACGGAGGTGATGTCGCGCTTGTCGCTCTCCCGGACGATCTTGGACTTGCGGAGGTAGAGGTCGATCTCCGGCCAGTCGGCCGGGTCCGTCGACGGGTGCATCGTCGGTGGTTCGTGGTGGTACGCGGGCATGGACCGGATCCTCCGGGTAGGCCTTCCCACCGACCGCGCACCGCGCAGAACGGTGTACTCGGACCAGCGTCGCCGCCGCAAGGCTGCGTGACCACCATTGGTCTACTCCAATCTGTCCTGAATACGTCGTCACAGCGGGCGCCGGTCTGCCGTTCACTGTTTCTTCCGAGCCGCCGGGTCACTGCCGCGCGACCGGTCGATGTGGGAGTCGTGATGCGAAGATCCGTGCGCTTTCTGATCGTTGGGGTTACTGCCGTGCTCGCTGCCGGTGTGGTGGTGGCCGTGCACATCGATGGCCGGGTGCCGCTCGTGCCCGCCCTGTGTGTGGACGGGTTCGTCGGGGTCGGCTGGCTGTCGCTCGCCGCCCTGGCCTTCCCGCGGCGACGGCCTCCGGTCGCCCCGGTGGACGACGGCGTGGGGCCACTGTTCCTCGCCGACCTCCCCTACCGGCCGGAGGGCGAGCCTCGCGCCACCGCGCCCTGGAGAGGCCGCCGCTGGCCCTGACCCCGACGTTCGGAACCGGCCGAGATCACTCCGCACCCTTTCCGCGGCGGGGGGCTCCTGTCACGATGACACGGGACCCCAGAAACGAGGGAGAGTTACGGTGTCGACGGTGCGCGTGAGTTCGGCGGTCATGACCCACCCGGTACGCCTGGTCCAGGCCCGCGAGCTGGCCGAGCGGCTCGGGCTGGACGGCCTGGCGCTCGATCCGGAGCCGGACGGTCCGCCCTCGGCCCTCCGGACGGCCCAGGTCGCCTGGGCGGCGGCGGACTCCGGGGGGAGCCACCACCTCGTCGTCCAGGACGACGTGTCCGCCCCGGAGAACCTGGTGGCGCTCGTCGGCCGCGCGGCCGCCCGGTTCCCCGACGAGGCCCTGGTGTTCTACACGAACTGGCACGCGCGCAACGGCGGCGCCTCCCGGCTCGCCGCGCTCGCCGGCGCCGCCTGGGTGCGGGCCGTGCCCGACGAGTTCACGCCGTCCCTCGCCGTCTGTCTGCCGCTCGACACGGCGGACGGCTTCCGCCGGTTCAGCACCGGCAGCGCCGAGCGCCACGACGACGAGCTCTTCTCCGTCTTCTTCCGCGCCCGCGGCCGGATGAGTCTGATCGCCGTGCCCAACGTGGTGGAGCACATCGGCACCAGCAGCATCAACGGCCATGCCACCCAGGGGATCCGGCTCGCCGTCTGCCCCATGGGCGCCGCCGACGCCGAGCCGCTCCTGGAGCACGGCCGCGTCCTGGAGGAGCCGGGGTGGATCCCGTACATGCGGTACGGCGAGGGCTACATCCGGCTCGTGGGCCAGGAGAACGGCCCGGACGGCGGGCGCGGCCATCACCGTTGGCTCGACGCCCTGCCGATGACCGGCCTCACCGAGCGCGCGGTGCGCGACGCGGTGGCCGACGGCATGCCGGCGGACCTGGCGTCGGAGGTGGCCGGGCGGTTCGGCCGGAGCTTCGCCGAGGAGCTGTGGATCCACTGCCTGCTGCTCGGCCGGCAGGCGGCCGAGGCCGCCCGCCGGCTGGGCGGCGACCCCGGCGACGTCCCGCCGGCCGCCCTCGCCCGGCTGCGGGACGCGGCGGTGTCCACCGCCGGTCCCGCCGGCCTGCCGCCCGAGCGTCGCCCGGAGGCCGGGCCGGACGAGGTGCGGCTCATGTCCGCCTTCGCGTGGACCGCCGTCAGGGCCGGGGAGCAGTGGCCTCCGGCGTGACCTCCCCGGTGACCGGGTGGGTGATCCACACCGCGGGCTCCCAGTACCCGCCGAGATCCCGTGCGTGCTCGATCCGCAGGGTGGCGAGGCCGCCGGGGAACACGTAGTCGCCGTCCTCCGGGAAGGCGAGACCGGTCCAGCGCTCCCATTCGGCCACCGTGCCGGTGATCCGTGACGAGCGCTCCGAGGCGCCGGCGATCGCACCGCCGGCGCCCACCTGGGTGCGGATCCACGGGTCGAGCGGAGCCCCGTCCGCGCGCCGCCAGGTCGCGTACCGCTCGATCGGCACCAGCGGGTACCGGTCCTTCCAGGTGGGCCGCACGGGCACCAGCACCGTCTCCAGGCCGGCCCGCCGCGCCACCTGGCGCATGCCGTCGAGAAGCACGCTGGAGAAGCCCTTGCGCTGGTAGTCCTCAGCGACCTCGATGCCCAGCGCGCACAGGGCGCCGGCGGTCCGGCCCGCGGTGCGGTCCGCGAACGCCCGGGCGATGGAGTCGTCCAGTCCGGGGCCCAGGTCGGCGGCCGTGCCGTCCCAGGTCCGCGGCAGCGAGCGTCCGGCGCCCGCCACCACCTCGCGCTCGTCGTCGTACAGGACGAACTGGTAGTCGGGGAAATCCGCGAACAGCCGGTCCCAGTAGCCATCGTTGACATCGCCGTGCAGGTTGTACTCGGGCACGATGCCGGCGAACCGTTCCGGCATGCGGTCCCACAGTTCGGGTTTCTCCGCGTGGGTCACCACGATCAGGGCCATCGGGCCGTCCTCCTCTTCTTGTGGGTCTAAGCGGGGACTTCGACGTCCCAGACGATGACGATCGGCAGCCCGTCCCAGGCCGCGCGGGCGGCGTCCGCGATGAACTCCTCGTAACCCCCGGGCGCGAGGCGGCCGTTGAAGAGCGGCTCGTGACAGGCCCGCACCCGCAGCCCGGCTCCCGTGAACGCCTCCAGGTACCGCCCGGGCAGATGGACGTGGTTGCGGACGAACGCGAGCTGCTCGGAGTCGTGCACGAAGACGCACTGCCCCTGGAGGGCGATGACGAACGGGTGCAGGTCCGAGACGATGATCCGCCCACCCGGACGGACCACCCGGGCCAGTTCCGCCACGCCCGCCGCCAGGTCCGGAAGATGGGTCATGGCCAGCGAACAGACGGCGAGATCGACCGAGTCGTCCTCCAGCGGCAGGCTCTCCAGGCGCCCGACCCGGAACTCGGCCTGCGGAGCGCGCTCACGGGCCTTGGCCAGCATCTCGGGCGACTGGTCCACGCCGATGGTCCGGTGCCCGCGGGAGACCAGGGCGCCGGTCTGCCGCCCGGTACCGCAGGCGGCGTCCAGGGCGGTGCCCGCGGGAAGGGTGTCGAGGATCCCGTGCAGCACGGGCTCCTCGACCTCGACGTACGAGCTGGGCAGCGAGTCGTACACCGCCGACCAGGAGGCGTAGCCCTCGGCCAGGTCGAGTTCGCTGACGTCGGTGCCCCCGTCCGGCAGCTCCCCGTCGCCCGACACGAAACGCCGGATGTCCTCGACGCGTGCCTTGAGGAACTCCTCCTCGCCGTCCAGGGCGTGGCGCAGCAGCGCCAGGCCCTGGATTCCCAGGACGAGTTCCCTCACTCGAAATTCATTGCTCATGCGAATGCCTCGTTCTTGACCGGAGGTGACGGATGTGCGGTAGCCGGTCGGCTTCGGCTGAATTCCAGCTACCCGGCCCGGCGGTAGAGGACTCTCCCCATCCGGTTCACTGTCCGAAAGGCGGCCTTGAATGACCGGTTTCGCGGCATCGTTGCCCGGAATTCCCGGAACCCCCTACGATGGCGGGCCGAAGCGGCCGAACACCTATTCGCCGGCCGCGCGCTCTGCTGGGAGGCAGAATGATAGAGGGATATCTCGGCCGGGAAAGCGTCACCGCCGGGGAGGAGCTGACCGTGCACGTCTCCACCGACGCCGCCCGGTTCCGGCTGAGGTTCTACCGGCTGGGAGAGGAGCTGGACCTGGTGGCGGAGACCGGCCGGCGCCCCGGTTCGCTCCACCTGCCGCCCGCGCACCCCGACGGCGTCCCCGGCCGGGCCTCGCCCGCCGACGGCTGGGACTGGCCGCCGCTCACCGTGCCCGTGCCGGAGGACTGGACGCCCGGCATGCACCTCGTCCAGTTCGTCGAGGACGGCGACGACCCGCCGCTCCTGGACGCCGCGAGCATCGAGGGCCCCGCTCGCGAGTTCTTCGTCGTGCGGCCCCGGCGGGCCGGCAGCCGGTCCGGCATCCTCTACAAGAAGTCGACCTTCACCCGGCATGCCTACAACCGCTCCGACCGGCCGGACGCGGAGCGCGCCGCCAGCCTCTACGACCACCCCGTGTACCTGCCGAACGACAATCCCCGCGGGCACAAGGTGAGCCTGCACCGGCCCGGCGGAATCATCGACCTCGCCTACTGGGACGCCCCTTTCATCGCCTGGCTGGAGCGCAACGGCTATCCGGTCGAATTCTGCACGGATCTCGATCTGCACGAGGATCCGGATCTGCTGTCCTCGTACGATCTGCTGCTCAGCGTCGGCCATGACGAATACTGGAGCGAGGCGATGCGCAGCCATGCCGAGCGATTCGTCCGGGACGGCGGGAACATCGCTTTCCTCAGCGCCAACACGTGTTGGTGGCGCATTCATCCGACCGACCGGAACACCGCCTTCGTCTCGGACACCGACCACCACGTCGGGGACGAGTACCCGCACCTTCCCGCGACCGACCAGTGGTGGCCGGCGGCGCCCGACGGCGTGGGCCGCCCCGAGAACTCCCTCACCGGGGTGAGTTTCCGCAACGGCGGCATGTGGGCGAGCACCGAATGGCCGGGGGACCGTCCGCGCGAGGGGTACACCGTGCAGCACGCCGACCACTGGGTCTTCGCCGGCACCGGGCTGCGCGACGGCTCCGACGGCGGTGAGCCCGACCGGCTCGGCGCGGGCACCCCGCTCATCGGGTACGAGTGCGACGGCGCCGCCTACGTCCGCGACGGCCACGGCGTCGCCCGCGCCAGCGGCGAGGACGGCACTCCCACCTCCTTCCTCATCCTCGGCATCCACGTCCTCGAACCCGTCCACGAGGACTTCCACCACTTCAAGTGGGGCCACTGGAACGGCCCGGCCCGGGAGCCGGGCATCACCAGCCCCCGGGCCGCGACCATGGGTGTCTTCACCGCCGGCGGCACCGTGTTCTCCGCCGGTACCACCGACTGGCCGGTGGTCTGCGGGAAGGATCAGGACGCCGGTGTCGTCCAGGTCACCCGCAATCTCCTGGACCGGCTGCGGCACCGCTCGTCACGAGCCTGAGCAGTTCCCCCAGCCCGCGGATCCGGGCCGCCCCGTCCGGCAGGGGCGGCTCGGATCCGAGCACCGCCGGGTCCGGCCGGCACAGGTGGACGGACCGCATCCCGGCCGTGAGCGGGCCGAGCACGTCCGGCGCCCACATGTCCCCGACGAACAGCACGTGTTCGGGCGGCAGCTGGCACCGCTCCAGCAGCGTCCGGTAGATCAGCGGGTGCGGCTTGCGCGCGCCCGCCCGGGCGGAGCCCACCACGACGTCGACCGACCCGCCGAGGCCGACGTCCTCCACGCAATCCTCCAGGTTCCAGAACCAGTTGGAACAGACGCCGACCAGCAGCCCCTGCGCGCGGAGCTCTTCGAGGACGGGGCGGGCGTCCTCGAAGAGCTCCAGCCGGAGGGCCTTCATGGCGCGGTCGATCTCCTCGACCAGGCCGTCCAGCTCGTGTTCCGGCACCCCGCAGTCGAGAGCCCTGCGCCGAAGCCGGTCCAACTCCCAGCGGTGGTAGTCGTTCTCCGCGGCGGAGTGGACCGCATGCTCCTCGCCCTCGCCGGGGCCCACCGCCCACTGGTCGCCCCAGCGGGCGCCCTGGGCGGCCAGGCCCCGGCGGTCGAAGATCGCGCGGTGGTCGGGCGGCAGCGGCTCGACCATCCGCACCAGCGTCCCGTAGAAGTCGAAGACGACGGCACGGACCTCCGGCGGCAGCACGTACGGCACGGGCCCGGCCTCAGTACCGGCCGTGCCGGCGCGGGAAGTAGTCCTGCAGGTCGCCGTCCCGTTCGATGTCGACGGTCGCGCAGTGCAGCCCGCCGCCGAACGGCCCGACCGCCCGGAAGGGCACCGGGACGATCTCGAAGCCGTACGAGGACAGCTGCTCCGAGAGCCGGACCTCCTTCTCCTCGATGCACAGGGTGTTCTCGTCGAGGTTCAGCATGTTGCCCGCGAGCCACGGGCTGCAGAACGACAGCTTCGGCGGGTGGTCCCAGCTCGCGGGCTGCACCGCCTCGATGATCTCCCAGTCGTTGAGCCGGAAGAACTCCATCAGCTCGGCGTCCGCGAGCCGCTCGCCGCAGTGCAGCACGAGCCCGGGGCGCAGCGGCACCCAGGTCGCGTCGATGTGCAGCGGGTGGGTGTTGGTGGAGGTGACCGCGTGCACCCGGTGGTCGGGGAAGTGGCGCTTGAGCCACTGGTAGCCGCTGCGGTTGGTGACGAAGGACAGCTGGACGAAGAGGTCCTTGCCGAAGCGGGCGACGTCGGCCGCGTCGAACAGCGGCTCGGCCTCGGTCAGCACCAGGTCGTAGTCGCGGACCCGGGCCAGCTGCTCCTCGGTCGGCAGGTCGTTGTAGGTGTCCCAGAACTTGGTGTTGAACGAAGCGTCGGTGAGCCGCGGCTTCGGTGCGGCCTCCCAGCGCATGTTCTCGTCGGCGTCGAACAGGCCCTGCAGCACGGGCCGGTAGCACAGGTACTCGTGCCAGCGGCTGCGGTAGGACATGGTCGCTTCCAGGACCTCGTTGCCGACGGTCAGCAGCAGGTCCCGGGGCGGCATGCAGCCGAACATGGAGTCCTGCGTCCAGTCGGGCGTGCTGACCTGCTGGGTGAAGTCGACGGGGGTGGGGCGGTCCACCCTGATGCCGCGGCGGCGCAGCATCTCGGCGAAGTCGTCGAGCTGTTCCTCGGCCTCGGCGACCATGTCCTCGGGCATCGGGCCGTAGGTGCCCAGGGGGAAGCCGTCCTCGGGGTAGTCCCGGCGCACCGCGTGCTCGGGAGCCTGGACCACGGTGCCCTCGGCCCGCCCGACGATCACGTGGCGCAGCGGGTCCCAGCCGTTCCAGGCGTTGACCCGGAGCGGCCTGGCGGAGGCGTCGGGAGTCTCGTCGGACGAAGTCGTCATCTGCTCGGTCACGTAACAAGCCCTTCGTATCGGGATCACGTGGTGCAGAGGCCTAACCTGCGGGTACCGCCCCGGAGGAGTCAAGCGTTGGGCCCTCTGCGGGACACTGAACGTCATCTTCCGGCCGAATGTTCGCGCCTCTGCGACGCGGAGTGATCAGACGGGTAGTCAGGAGGTTGCCCCCATAGTGAACTTGGAGACCTCATGGCCATTCGCATGTCCTACCGCCCCCTTGTCCTCACGTTTCTCCTGTCTCTCGCGGCCACCGGATGCAGTTCCGGGTCGGGGAGCGGGTCCGAGGCGGGCGGCAAACTGACGGTGTGGCTGGCCGTGGACGCGCAGGAGAGTTGGCCGCAATTGGTCCAGTCCACCAACGACCGGTTCACCAAGGCCCACCCCGGGGTCCAGGTCGACGTCCAGTACCAGCAGTGGACGACGAAGAACCAGAAGCTGGACGCCGTCCTCGCCGGGAAGAACGTTCCCGACGTGGTCGAGATGGGCAACAGCGAGACCACCAACTACATCGTCAACGGCGCCTTCGCCGCCGTCGACCCGGCGCGCTTCGACCAGTCGGACGCCTGGCTGCCGGCGCTCGCCGACGCCTGTCGTGCCGACGGCAAGACGTACTGCGTGCCGTACTACGTCGGAGCCCGGGTCGCGATCTACCGCACCGACCAGTTCTCCGGCGCGGGTGTCGCCGGCGCCCCGAAGACCTACCCCGAACTGCTCTCCGCGCTGGACAAGCTGAAGGGCACCTACAGCGCCGGGGACCCCAACTACTCGGCGCTCTACATGCCCGGCCGCTACTGGTACGCGGCCATGGCCTTCGTGAAGGACGCGGGCGGCGAGATCGCCGTGAAGGACGGCGGCAAGTGGAAGAGCTCGCTGTCCTCGCCGCAGTCGGTGGCCGGGCTCACCGAGTGGAAGCGGCTGATCGACACGTACTACGTCGGTGACCGGGCCAAGGACAACAGCGACCAGCCGGCCGTCATCGGGCAGGGCCGCGTGGGCGTCTTCTACGGCAACACCTGGGAGGCCGACGCCGCCGCCGACGAACGCTCCGGCGGGGACCCGAAGCTGAAGGACAAGTTCGGCACCTTCCCCTTCCCCGGCCCGTCCGGCAAGCTCCTGCCGCCGTTCCTCGGCGGATCCACCCTGGCGGTGCCGGCCAAGTCGACCCGCAAGGACCTGGCCGCCGACTGGATCAAGATGTTCACCGACCGGGAGTCGCAGAAGACCCTGATCGAGGTGAACACCCTGCCCAACAACACCACCCAGCTGGCCGAGGTCGCCGGCGGCGGCATCAACGGCCCGGCGGCCCAGGCCGCCGCGACCGGAGGCTGGATGACCCCGTTCGCGCCCGGCTGGACGTCGGTGGAGAAGTCCAACATCCTGCCCGAGATGCTGGAGCGCATCGCCAACGGCAAGCAGTCCGTGCAGGACGCCACCCGTGAGGCGGACCAGCGGATCAACGAAGTGATCAATGAGCGCTGACCGGGGCCGGCGGCGGCGTCCGAAGCTGCTGCCGTACCTGCTGATCGGTCCCACCGTCCTCGCGATGGTCCTCGTGCTCGGCTACCCGCTCGTGGACATGGTCGTGCTCGCCTTCCAGGACATGACCCGCGAACAGCTCTTCAGCGGCGCCGCACCGCCGTGGGCCGGACTGGACCAGTTCAGGAAGATCCTCGGTGACGGCTTCTTCTGGACCGTGGTGGGCCGCACGGTGCTCTTCACCGCGGTGACCGTCGTGCTCACCGTGCTCTGCGGGCTGTTCACGGCGCAGCTGATGCACCGGGTCTCGCCCTGGGTGCGCGCCGTCATCTCCGGTGTGCTGGTCACCGTGTGGGCGATGCCCGCGATGGTCGCGGCGTCGATCTTCCGCTGGCTCTTCGACACCGACTACGGCGTCACGAACTGGGTGCTCTCCGAACTGCCGGGGGTCGACATGATCCACCACAACTGGTTCATCGACCCCTGGCAGGGGTTCACCATCATCGTCGCCGTCGTGGTGTGGGGCTCACTGCCGTTCGCCGCCATCACCCTGCGGGCCGCGCTGGCGCAGGTCCCGCACGAACTGGAGGAGTCCGCGGTGCTGGACGGTGCCCGGCCGTTCCAGGTCTTCCGGCACGTCACCCTCCCGGTGATAAGACCGGTCCTCCTCATGGTCACCACGCTGAACGCGATCTGGAACTTCGGTGTCTTCAACCAGATCTGGCTCATGCGCGGCGGCCAGCCCGAGCGGGAGTACTACCTGCTGGGCGTCTACTCCTTCATCGAGTCCTTCGCGGTGAACCGGTACAGCACCGGGGCCGCGATCGCGCTCGTGACCGTCGTGCTGCTGCTCGCCGGATCGGTCGTCTACCTGCGTCAGATGCTCAGGACGGGAGAGCTCGAATGAGACGACGACGGTCGCTGGGCCACGACCTCCTCGGGCTGCTCGTCGCCGCGGTGATCGGCTTCCCCGTCTACTGGATGGTGCTCACCGCGTTCCGGCCGGCCAACGAGATCCTGAGCCTTCCGCCGAAGTTCTGGCCGGGCCGGCTCTCGTTGGACAACTTCGCCCGGGCCCTGGGCTCGGAGACCTTCTGGGCCAACGTCCGCTCCAGCGTCATCATCGGCCTCGGCACCGTCGTGGTGTCGCTGGTCGTCGGCACGCTCGCCGCGTTCGCCCTCGCCCGCTTCCGCTTCACGGGCCGCAAGACCTTCGTCGTGGTGATCCTCATCGTCCAGATGGTGCCGCTGACGGCCCTGATCATCCCGCTGTACCTGCTGCTGAACGACGCCGGGCTGACCGACAGCCTCACCGGGGTGATCCTCACCTATCTGGTGTTCACCCTGCCGTTCACGGTGTGGATGCTGCGCGGATTCATCAACGGGGTACCCGTGGAGCTGGAGGAGGCGGCCATGGTCGACGGCTGCGGCCGCCTCGGCGCGTTCCGCCGGGTGGTGCTGCCACTGCTCGCACCCGGCATCGTCGCCACCTCGGTCTTCGCGCTCGTCCAGGCCTGGAACGAATACGTCCTCGTCTACATCCTGTTGTCCACTCCCGAGAAGCAGACCGTCAGCATCTGGCTGGTCTCCTTCACGACCAGCCGAGGCACCGACTACGGCGGCCTCATGGCGGGTGCCACACTCACCGCCCTGCCCGTCGTGGTCTTCTTCCTCATCATCCAGCGCCGGATCGCCTCCGGCCTGGCCGCCGGCGCCGTCAAGGGCTGACCCCGCACACCGAAAACCCGGCTCCCCCGGTCGCACCCCGTTCACGTCCACAGGAGGACTCCGTGACGCACGACCGTCTCGATCTCGTCTCCAAGCTGTACCAGCCATCAGGCTGGCCCCGCGTCCTGCAAGCGGCCGAAGGAGCCGCGTCGGACGCCCCGCTCGTCGTGGATCTCGATCCGACGACCTTCTGCGATCTGGCCTGCCCCGAGTGCATCAGCGGAAAGCTGCTCAACCAGGGCCGCTTCACCCCCGAGCGGCTGGCCGCGCTCGCGGAGGAACTGGTCTCCATGTCCGTCCGGGCCGTGGTGCTCATCGGGGGCGGCGAACCGCTCGCCCACCGGGGCACCCGTAAGGTCCTGCGCATCCTCGGCGAGGCCGGCCTGGCCGTCGGGGTCGTCACCAACGGCACCATGATCGACAAGAACCTCGACGAACTCGCCCGCTACGCCTCCTGGGTCCGCGTCTCCATGGACGCCGGCACCGCCGGAACGTACGGCCTCTTCCGCCCCGACCGAAAGGGCCGCAGCGTCTTCGACAAGGTCGTCGCGAACATGCGGCTGCTCGCCGAGGCGAAGACCGGCGCCCTCGGCTACTCCTTCCTCGTCATGACCCGCCAGGAGCCGGACGGCCGGGTCGTCAGCAACCACACGGAGGTCCTGCAAGCAGCCGAGCTCGCCCACGACATCGGCTGCGACTACTTCGAGACCAAGGCGATGTTCGACGATGAGCACCACGTCATCCAGGTCTCCCAGGACCTCCTCGCATCGGTCGACAGTCAGCTCGCCGAGGCCGCCCGGCTGGAGAGCGACACCTTCCAGCTCATCAACTCCTCCACGCTCACCTCGCTACGCCGGCACACCGGGCCGGTCCAGCCCAAGGAGTACCACCACTGCCGGGTCGCCGAGCTGCGCACCCTGATCACCCCGTCCGGGGTGTACATCTGCTCCTACCACCGGGGCAACCCGCTGGCCCGGATCGGCGACGCCGTCACCGACAGCCTGCCCGACATCTGGAAGACGTCGGACCGCGGCATCGTCGACCCGAGCCGGGACTGCCGCTTCCACTGCGCGCGGCACCGGTCCAACCTGGAACTGGAGCGAATAGCGGAAGGAACGGGCGCAGTCCCCCCGGGAGAGGACTACGACCCGTTCCTGTGACCGTCACCCGGCGCTGACGCCGACCCTGGTCCCCGCCCGGGCACTCCGGCTCCCCGGAGCCGCCCGGGTGGGGATCACCCGTGCCCCGGGGAACGGGCCGCGCAGCGCGTCGGCCAGCCGCGCCACCACCCCGGGCGTGTCGGCCGCGGGGCACACACCCACCAGCGAACCGCCGCCGCCGGCCCCGCTGAGCTTCAACGGCAGGCCGGCGGCGCGCAGCGCCAGCGTCCGCAGCTCCTCCAGGACCGGGGTCGACATGCCCTGGAAGTCGCGCATCGCCTCGTGCGCCCGGGTCATCGCCTCCCCCAGCGCCTGGTGGTCGCGCCGGCGCAGCGCCGCCCATGCGGCGCCCGACGCCCGGTCGGCCTCGGCCCGGTACGCCGCCAGGGCCGGATCGCCGGCCGCCAGCTGCGCCCGCACCGTGCGGATGTGGTCGGCGGTGTTCTTCCGGGTGCCCGAATCCACCACGACCACCCGCCAGTCCTCCGGGAACTCCAGCCGTTCCCGGACCACCGGCAGGCCGCGCTCCCGGCCGTCGATCAGCAGCGCACCGCCCTCGGCGACGGCGAGGTGGTCCATGCCCCCGCCGTTGAACCGGGCGAACTCGAACTCGTACGCCCACTGGACGATCGAGGCGTCCGGCACCGGCACGCCGTCCGGTGCCCCGGCCGCCTCGGCGTACGCCCGGAACAGCGCCACGATCAGCGCCGTGGACGAGGACAGCCCGCTCGCGGAGGGCGCCTCGCTGCTCACCCGCACGGCCGGCGCCGGGCCGGCCGCGCCGGGGAGCCGCTCGCCCAGGAACGTCCACACCTGCGCCGACCAGTCGGCCTCCACCGGCTGCTCCGCCCCGGACGGTCCGCCGGGCACGACCTCGACCGTGGTCCGCAGGTCGAGGGCGAGGCTGACCGAGCGGCCGTCGCCCAGCCAGTCCAGGTCCTCCCCCGACAAACACGCCCGGCACGGCACCGCGACGCGGATCGATTGCTCCTCGCTCACCTTGCCCGGAACCTCCCGTCCGTGAGAAACGCGCGGTACATCTCCAGCACGACCCGCGTGGGCGGGTGCAGCGGCGCCGGCGGGTCGTCGAGGGGCCGGAACTCCGCCCGGCGCACCTCGTCCGCCCCCGGGGAGAGCTCCCCCGACCAGTTCCGGGCCACGAAGCACAGCGCGAAGCAGTGGTTGACGTCCCCGTTCGGGTAGGTCACGGTGTGCACGGCCGGATCGGACAGCGAGCCGAAGGCGACCAGGTCGTCCTTCCCGACCCGCAGCCCGGTCTCCTCCGCCACCTCCCGGACGGCGGCGTCGGCGAAGCCCCCGTCCTCCTCGCAGGCTCCCGCGGGAAGCTCCCACACACCGTTGTCCACCCGCTGCTGGAACAGCCCCCGGCCCGCCTCGTCGATCAGCAGGACCTGGGCACCCGGAACCAACAGCCGCCGGTCGCCCACCTTCTGACGCAGCGACCAGACGTACGATCCGACATAGCCCATGCTCGTACCACCCCCTCCGACGTGCGCCCGACGCCGGGCGGTCACGGGGGCACAGACTGTCACGCGCCGTCCTCGCTGAGCCAGCGCGGCACCGCTTCGGGCGTCTTCTCCAGCCAGCGCACATAGCGGTCGACGCCCTCCGCGACGTCGATCCGGGCCTGCCAGCGCAGCAGTTCCCGGGCCCGCTCCGTGGAGGCGTACCCCCCGAGCGGATCGCCCTCGGGGCGCGGGGTGACGATCCGCCGCGCCTCGGGGAAGTAGGGCATCAGCAGGTCCGCGACGTCCCGGATCGCCGTCGGACGCCCGGTCCCCACGTTCACCGTCCGGCCCGCCATCCCCTCCTCGACGAGCGCGAGCGCCGTCGCCTCGGCCACGTCCTGGACGTGGACCATGTCGCGCACCTGGACGCCACCCCCGTTCAGGCGCATCGGGCGGCCGAGCTTGGCCTGCAGGGACAGCCAGGGAACCATCCAGGAGTGGCTGCCCGGCTTCGGGATCTGCGGATCGCCGTAGACGGAGAAGTAGCGCACGATCGCGTACTCGGCCCCCGACGACGCCCCGAGCATCAGCCGGGTCTGGTGCTCCGCCCACAACTTGCCGTTCGCGTACACCGACAGCGGGAACAGCGCCTGATCCTCATGGAACATGTGCGGGCCGGGCGAGTCGGTGGGGCCGTCGCCGTACACGGACGCGGAGGAGACCAGCACCAGCCGGCGCACCCCCGTCCGGGCCAGCTCCTCCAGGACGACCTGGGTGCCCTGCACATTGGCCCGGAAGGCGATGTCGGGGTTCCGGGTGCAGGCGGCCACGTCCGCGTAGGCGGCGGCGTGGACCACGAAGTCGGCATCCCGGAGCAGGCCGGCGACCACCTCGCGGTCACAGATGTCGCCGACGACGAGCCTGGCCCCGGACTTCTCGGTCCCGAATATGGTGTGGCCGTTCTCGGGGTAGGCGTCCATCCGGTCCAGGACGACCACTTCGGCACCGGCCCGGCACAGCAAGGCGGTGAGCCGGCTGCCGACCAGGCCCCCGCCTCCCGTCACGACGATGCGGGCATCGCGGAGCTTCTCCAACCGGGACTCGACGCTCTCACCGTCGTCGCTCCCGGCCTCGTTCAACGGCGTGTGCGATTCAGCGGACATAGGGGGTTCCCTCCGTGAAGACGGCGAACTCTCGAATACGCGCTCAAACACAGCCACATGCTTCACACGGAAGGTGGCGTGCCCATCCAGCATCCTTGGGACACCAACCGTGACACCAGTGCGAATTCGGCACTCTTGCCAGCCTCCGGCTCTATCCGTACTGTCCGGAATCGATGGCACCCGCAGTAGCCGATTACGACACGAGTGCCACCAAGTCCCCCACACCCCATCAGAAAGAGGGAAACCACGTGACACGCCATCAGCTCAGCGGTGTGGTCATGACCCACCCCAAGCGCCGGCGGGCCGCCGAGCAGATGGCCCTGACCGCGCCTCCGGGCGCGCTGCGCGTCGTCATGGACCCGGACCCGACCGGCACTCCGTCGGTCCTGCGCACGGCCCTCGCCGCCTGGGAGGCCATCGAGGACGGCGCCACCCACCAACTGGTGGTCCAGGACGACATGCTGTTGTCCGAATCGTTCTTCGAACGGGTCAACCTCGCCATCGACGCGATGCCGGACGCGGCGCTGGCGCTGTTCGCCCTGTGGGACTCCCGCAACGGGGCCGCGGTCCGCTTCGGCGCCATGGCAGGCGCCCGCTGGGTCGGCGCGGTCAACGAGTACTTCCCGTGCGTCGCGATCGTACTGCCCCGGTCCGTCGCCGAAGGATTCGTCCGCTACGGCCGCGAGCGCCTCGGCGGCTGGCCCGACGACATTCTGATGCACCGTTATCTGAACGACAGCGGTGTCCCCCGCTACGTCTCCGTCCCCAACCTCGCCGAACACCAGGACCGCGGCTCGATCTCGGGCAACGCCTTCCGGGGGCCGCGCCGCTCGGTCTGCTTCCTGCCCGGCGACCGGCCCGGCGACGAGGAGCGCCGGCTGACCGGCCTGACGGTCCTGCCGTTCTTCAAGTACGGCGTCGCGCGCTGCGCGGTGCGGGTCACCGGACCGGGCCCCGAGCGCTGGCTGCACATGGACTGCGAACAGTACCTTCGCGGCCTTGAGCTGCCCCGCTCGCTGTTCACGCCGCCCGGGCCGGAGTCGGACGCACCGGACGTCCGGGGGACCTGGCTCACGGCCCTCGCCATGGGTCACGAGGCCGCCCGCCTCGGCCTGGACGTCGACGCCACCGGACCGGCGGAACGAACCGCGGTGCACGCGGAGGCGATCGCGACGATCGGGCCGGGCGGCATCAGCAACGCCAGCACCGAGGAACGGATCGCCGAACGCCGCGAGGCCCTGGCAGCCGTGGCCCGCCGGGCACTGGCCGCCGGGCACGAGGCCGCCGACCGGCCGGCCCCCCGCCGGCCCCGGCGGCCCGCCGGCCTCACCGTACGCGGCGGCGCCACACCGCTCGGCGAGCACCTCGTGGGGAGGCTGACCGACCTGACCGGCGACGGGGCACCCGACGCCGTCCTCGACCTGACCGGCCTGCGCGAGGGAGCCCCGGCCCGGGAGCTGAGGATCCAACTGCCCGACGACCCACGGCCGTACACCCTGGCCGTCGGCGAGGTGTACGGCCCCGGCTGCTCCCGGGACACCCTCATCGGGCGCATGGTGTGGGACGCCCTGCGCAGCCGGCCGGTGACCGTCCAGGGGAGCCCCGACGCCGAGACGCACCCCGTGTACACGGACGACCTGGCCGATGCCATCCTGGCGGTGCTCCGCACCCGCCCTACGGCCCACACCCTGACCGTCGCGGCCGAAAAACCCACCACGATCGGCGAGTTGGCGCACGCCGTGCACGCGGCCGTCCGGCCCGTACCGGTGCGGGCCGAGCCATCTCCACCCGGACCGCCCTCCCCCCGAGCCGAGTTCGCGACCAACCCCCGCCCACCCGCGTGGACACCGGCCACGGGATACGCGAAGGGACTGCACGCGTTCGCGCAGTGGCTGGCGTACGAGGGAACGCTGCTCACCGTCGTCTGACACCGCCCGGCGAGTCCCCCGCCACGGGAATACCGTCGTCGAACGGGAACACGAGGCCCCCGCGCTCGCGCGGCGCCCGACCGCCGCGGGGCGGGCGCCGCGCGAGCGGGACGGTCAGGCGGCAGACGGGATGGTGACGCGGGGTTCGGGGGTGTCGCCGTAGGGGGTGGTGATGCACCGGCGAGCCCGCCAGGTCGGGGGTTGGCACGAACGGCAACTCGCACGGGAGTTCCTTGTTCAGAGCGTGCGGCCCAGCCGAGGAAGTCCTCGCCGTGACGGCCGTGGACCCCCCGCGCGCCGTGGCGTGGCCGGGGTGTGTCCACTCGTCCGGTGGCGGAGATTTTGCATCGGCGCACGTCGTGTGATCGGCTGATGGCCCGATCTGCCCACATGGGCATTGCCGACGAGGAGAGTGACCCATGGCGGGCTTCGGCTGGAAGCTGCACGGCGACGGAAGGAGCCCCGCGCCCGGTGCGGTCGTCAAGCCGGACGAGCGGCTGAGCTGGGGGCGCACCGTCGGGCTCGGCGCCCAGCACGTGGTGGCGATGTTCGGTGCGACCTTCGTGGCACCGGTCCTGATGGGGCTCGATCCCAACCTGGCCGTGATGGTCTCCGGGGTCGCGACCATCTTCTTCCTGCTGGTCACCGGCGGGCGCATCCCCAGCTACCTCGGCAGCAGCCTCTCCTTCGTCGGCGTGGCCGCGGTGATCAAGACCCAGGGCGGTGACGCCGCGACACTGACCGGCGCCATGCTGGTGGTCGGGGCGGTGCTGGTGGCCTGCGGCGCGGCGGTTCGGGCGGCGGGCGCGCGGGTGATCCACGCCGTGCTGCCGCCGGTCGTGACCGGTGCCGTGGTGATGCTGATCGGCTTCAACCTGGCACCGGTCACCGCCGGGACGTACTGGCCGCAGGACCAGTGGACCGCACTGCTCACCATGGTGTTCACCGGCCTCGCCCTGGTGGTGCTGCGCGGCTTCTGGTCGCGGATCGCGATCTTCCTCGGCCTGGTCTTCGGGTACGCGATCTCCTGGGTCTTCGACCGGGTCTTCGGGCAGATCCACGCCGCCAACGGGGCCGGAGTGGTGACGGACCACTGGCGGCTCGACCTCTCCGGCGTGGGCAAGGCCGAGTGGCTCGGCCTGCCCAGCCTGCACGCCCCGAGCTTCTCCGCCTCCGCCGTGCTGGTCGCGCTGCCCGTCGTGGTCGCGCTGATCGCCGAGAACGCCGGACACGTCAAGGCCGTGGGCGAGATGACGGGTGACCCGCTGGACGACCGGATGGGCGCGGCGATCATGGCGGACGGCGCCGCCACCATGATCTCCACCAGCGTCGGCGGCCCGGCCACCACCACCTACGCCGAGAACATCGGTGTGATGGCCGCGACCCGGGTCTACTCCACCGCCGCGTACTGGTGCGCCGCCGGGTTCGCGATCCTCTTCGGTCTCTGCCCGAAGTTCGGCGCGGTGATCGCCGCGATCCCGGGCGGCGTGCTCGGCGGGATCACCGTCGTCCTGTACGGCATGATCGGCCTCCTCGGCGCCCAGATCTGGGTGCACAACCGGGTGGACCTGACCAATCCGCTGCACCTCGTCCCGGTGGCGGCCGGTGTCATCATCGGCATCGGCAACGTGTCCCTGAAGTTCACCGACAACTTCTCGCTCAGTGGCATCGCCCTGGGCACCCTGGTCGTGCTGATCGGCTACCACCTGCTGCGCCTGATGGCCCCGGCCCACATGAAACAGCAGCAGCAGTCCCCGCTGCTGGACGCGGGAACCAGCGAGTACGACAGCGGCGCCCCGGAGCGCTGACCCCAACTCCACGCACGGACGGCGGCCCGGTGTTCGACACCCCGGCGCCCGCCCCGTGGAGGGGCCGGGAAACAAACTGAAAAAACCCGGGATGCGCCCAGGCGCAAGCAGAGCGGCAAGAAGACAGGAGATAGT